>JBBRFP010000252.1:0-4160 GCA_038241465.1 Cytophagales bacterium
AAAGAATCCATCGTTACTTATTACGATGCTATAGAGCACAAGAAGGTAAAGGAAATGATCCCTGTCGAGATTGACGAGCGCGAGGGATTCTACTATTTTTTCCATGAGAACGGAACCATTGCTGTTACGGGTGAATACAAGTGGGGTGAAAGGGTTGGCGACTGGGTTGAAAACTATTCCAACGGCAAGCGAAAAAAAATCTTAGCGTATCCAAAAGAACCATTTGAAAAAGATATCAAGCCATTCGTGCGAAAAGAATGGGATGAAAAGGGAAGAGAGATCTTCACTTCGATTAAGGGTCGATAATACTTTAATTCATTCTCCCTATCCTCTGTAAAAAATCAACTGCGGTATGTGGTTTCTGCATATGAGTTTGATGGATCTTAGTAAAATGCATCTTCAATATGTTTAATATCATGCCGGTCGCCCCAAATGTTTACTGCAACAATATCATAGCGAACATTCCCCTGCCAGTCTTTTACATACATATATTCAAGCGCTCCTTCCAAAATTTTTAATTTTTTGTTATAGTCAACAAATTCTTCTGGAAATCCGAATGCTGTTGAGGTTCTCGTTTTAACTTCAACAAAGATGAGCCAGTTTCCCCTGCTCACAATCAAATCGATCTCCGATTTTTTGTAGCGGTAATTGCGTTCAAGTACTTTAAATCCTTTTTCAATAAGGAAGGCTGCAGCGAGATCCTCTCCATCTGCTCCCGTTTTGATTTTATCTTTCATAATCTACCTTTGATCGCAAATTTCAATTGGAACCAGCACAGGTAAAAAAATTGTTAAGACGGTTTACCTGACAATATTTGACTGACAGCGCGTGAATCACATTCAAAATCATGAAACAGAGGTTATCGATCTTGGCCTGATCGAATATCAGGAAGGGCTGGATTATCAAACCCGGCTGTTCACCGATATTCTGGCTGTTAAAACAGCTAATCGGACTCTCCCGGAAACCGACCAGCTCGTAACTAAAAATTACCTGATTTTTTGTGAGCACCCACATGTCTTTACCCTTGGTAAGGGTGGTGATGAAAAAAACCTTCTGTTAAAAAGAGAGGATCTTTCATCTATCAATGCAAGCTTTTATCCAATCAATCGTGGTGGTGATATCACTTACCACGGTCCCGGGCAGATTGTCGTGTACCCAATCATCGACATGGAAAATTTCTTTACTGATATCCACCAGTATATGAGGATCCTTGAAGAATCGGTGATTCAAACTTTAAAAGAGTTTTCAATCGAATCAGGACGCATTCAAGGGTTGACAGGTGTCTGGATTGATGTCAATGGTAAAAAACCCAGAAAGATCTGTGCACTTGGTGTAAAAACAAGTCGTTGGGTAACGCTTCACGGCCTTGCTTTTAATGTTAATACAGACCTGAGTTATTTTAGTCATATTGTCCCCTGTGGCATCGATGATAAAGAAGTTACTTCCATGGAAAAAGAATTAGACAACCCTCAGGATATTGAAAAGATAAAAAAGGTTCTTGAAAAAAATCTTTTTACTATGTTTGGAATGACCTCACCAGAGTTGATAAAGTGATGCATGATTAAAGACATTGAATTACCGATAGTAAAAAACGTTACGTTGGCCATTGCGCGGGAAAAGAATAATCTTTTACAGGACGAGTGGAAGGTTTACGTGATTAACAACAATGATTTCACATTGGAAAATGTGCTTGTAGCAAGTACAGGGTACGGCGAACGGGATGGTGAAAAACAAAGAACATCCACCCTGCGTCATTTCCTACAAACTGTGCCGGCCAAGGGCATTGCACTCATTGAACCAATTGATTCAGCGGTGTTTCATCTGAATAATGAGTACTGGTTGAGCTATTATGCGGGAGCTCAGATTTACGATAAGCGTTTTGTTTTTGTTCCCGATTCGATTCACGAATTGAATCTTAGCTATATTAAAGAATTGAATAGAGAAGGAATCTTGCATTCTTAAACACGAAAGATGAAAGGCAAACTATTTCTCCTCCCAACTATTATTGCCGATGAAACACAGCTCGATGTAATTCCAAATTCAGTTAAAGATTCCATCAAATCACTTTCTTACTTTCTTTGTGAGAATGTTCGTACGGCCAGGCGTTTTGTAAGTAGCCTGAAAGTCCATGCCAGTATTGAAGCACTGCAATTCGAATTGCTTGATAAAGATACGGCGGACGATTTACTGCCAGCATTGATGGCGCCGATCAACGCAGGGCAGAATATTGGCATACTAAGTGAATCCGGTTGTCCAGGCATAGCAGATCCCGGGGCCCTAGCAGTAGCTTACGCGCACAGGCATGACATCCAGGTGATCCCATTGGTCGGACCTTCCTCCATACTACTCGCATTAATGGCGTCAGGATTAAATGGACAGCGCTTTGCATTTCACGGATATGTACCCGTTGAGGCGCGGGAAGCCGCTTCATTTATCAAGGATCTTGAAAATGACTCAAGGGAGAGAAATCAAACACAGATTTTCATTGAAACACCTTACCGCAATAATGCAATTATGAGTCACTTCATGAAGTCATTACGACCGAATACCAGATTGTGTGTTGCTGTGAATATTACCTCACCCACAGAACAGATCATCTGTAAAACCATTGATCAATGGAAAAAAGGGTCGGTTTCGTTCGAAAAAGTGCCTGCTGTATTCCTTTTCCTCGCAGCCCTTTAAGTATATGGTAAATAGTGAAACCTCATTATCTTTGCGCGCTTTAAGCATAACCACTAATAAAAATGCCATACTTATTTACATCAGAATCTGTATCTGAAGGCCACCCTGATAAGGTAGCGGATCAAATCTCGGACGCATTAATAGATGCCTTTCTTGCGTATGACCCTAATTCTAAAGTTGCCTGCGAAACACTCGTAACAACCGGACAGGTCGTATTGGCTGGTGAGGTTAAATCCGAAGCATACCTCGACGTTCAGGAAATCGCTCGTGAAGTGATCCGTAAGATTGGATACACAAAGAGCGAATATATGTTTGAGGCTAATAGCTGTGGAATTTTCTCGGCCATTCATGAGCAATCGGCAGATATCAACCAGGGTGTAGAACGCAAGAAGAAGGAAGATCAGGGTGCTGGTGACCAGGGTATGATGTTTGGTTACGCCACGAATGAAACGGATAATTATATGCCCCTTGCATTGGATCTTGCACACATGTTGTTGCGTGAACTTGCCGTGCTTCGTCGTGATGGGAAGGCAATGAACTACCTCCGCCCAGATGCGAAGTCGCAGGTGACAATTGAATACGACGATAACAATCAGCCGTCAAGGATCGATACAATTGTTATTTCAACACAGCATGATGACTTTGATAAGGATGCTATCATGCTAAAGAAGATCAAGGACGATGTAATCAATGTACTTGTTCCCCGCATCAAGAAGAAGCTTCCAAAACGCCTGCAAAACCTTTTTGGAAGTGATATTAAATACCACGTTAATCCAACAGGCAAGTTTGTAATCGGCGGTCCTCACGGAGACACCGGCCTTACCGGAAGAAAAATCATCGTTGATACGTATGGTGGAAAGGGTGCTCATGGTGGTGGTGCTTTCTCGGGAAAAGATCCTTCAAAAGTTGACCGTTCTGCAGCATATGCTACCCGTCACATTGCAAAGAACCTTGTCGCTGCCGGTGTATGTAGCGAAGTTCTCGTTCAGGTTGCCTATGCAATCGGTGTTGCCCAGCCAGTAGGGTTGTATGTAAACACCTATGGAACCGCTACTGTGAAAATGAATGACGGTGAGATTTCTAACACCCTTTCAAAGATTTTTGACATGCGCCCTTATTTTATCGAAGAGCGTTTCAAGCTTCGTACTCCTATCTACTCTGAAACCGCTGCATATGGTCACATGGGTCGCGAACCACAGGTTGTTGAAAAGGTATTCAATAAGGGAAAGAAAAATGAAAAGAAGGTTAAGGTTGAACTGTTCCCGTGGGAGAAATTAGATTATGTTGACAAGGTCAAGAAGGCCTTTAAACTGTAATATTTCCTGCGGATTTCGTTGAGTTAAACAGATTTTGCCGAAACTTAAAAAATAAAAAGCCCTCGATCATTCGAGGGCTTTTTTTTGGTCAGCTTCTGATTACGGACCGCTGAATACCAATTCATTAGACTCTTCCGTTCTTTATCTGTGTTTTAAGCTTCT
>JBBRFP010000253.1:0-4159 GCA_038241465.1 Cytophagales bacterium
ACTTTACCTTTTTTCGATTTTCTGTCACCTCTTCCCATGAATTCTTAAATATTTCCGCAAGTATAGTCAGAGTGAGCAAATTAACAAAATAGGGTGAGCCCAATAAGTTGAGAAAGGCCTAAAAACCTACTTTATCCACTCTTGTTCATGGATAACAATTTCGAAATCGCAAAGTTCACGACGCCACGCTGAACAATCTGCCCCCATTTGCATTTCTAGATTATATCAAATTCTGTAACTTTAATTATGGCAAAAGCATCATTGGAAGTCATTACCGCGATACGGTTAGCAGCAGGAAAGCTTGAAAACAGCAACAATTACCAGTGGGGACATATGGGAGTGTGTAACTGTGGATTTCTCGCGCAAGAAGTTACAAAACTTTCCAAACAGGAGATCCACCGGCGTGCAATGATGCGCCATGGTGACTGGAGCGAACAGCTAAATGACTACTGCTCTACCAGTGGACTTCCGATGGATGAGACAATCTCAGAATTAATCGCTTTTGGATTCGATTCAGATGATTTGAAACACCTAGAGCAGCTATCCGATCAGAAAATACTCTTAACTCTGCCGTTTGCTGAACGCAATCTTCTTTTCAATATTAAAGAAGATGTGGTGAAGTATATGAAAACCTGGGCCAATGTTCTGGAAGAAGAAGTCTTGATGGAAATTTCCATCAGCATCGAATACGCCACTGTTGAAGTAGAATAGTATACCTCACGACAAATGCGATGACATACAAAGCAAGTCTGGGAATCTCATCAATAGTAATTACAGCAATCACATCAATGTTGCTTATTGGATTCAATTCATTTTTAATTTATCGAACAATTGTCACCCAAGATATCCTTGAGTCTGTTGTGGCCACTCTAATGATTTTTTTATTATCAGGCCTGTATGCCATGGCTTACTTGTACCGGACGTTATCCTATTCCGTCAGCAAGCACGTCTTAACGATCGTACGCCCAATTAAAGATGTCAACATTTCAATAAAAGACATAAAAGATGCATTTCTAATCAGAAAGGAATCAATGCAATGGACTGAACGAGCTGGAGGAAACGGCGGAATTTTCGGATTTTATGGGGAATTCAAAAATGGTTACGGCGATATGACCTGGTATGCCACCAAAAGCAATAACTATTTAATGATAGAAACCTTTCAAGGGGATAAGATCGTTCTAACCCCAAACGATAAGGCGATGGTGAAGGAAATCAGGCAATTGATTGGGAAATAAACTCGAGCTACCGAATTGTTTCCAGCGCAGCCTCAATCGCATACTTAATATCTGAATTGGTGTTCTCTGCTTGAAGTTTTTTCAATGAAGGGACCGCAGGCTTCGCGCCCTCCCCTATCTTACCTAGAATTACCACAATTTTATACCGCAAGCCTCCATCCTGGTTGTTGGTACTGTTCAACAGATTGATCAATGATGTAACCGCTGGCTGACCAATCTTAGCGAGTGCTTCTGAAGAGAAATCTGATTCATCATAATCAAAACTTCTCAATTTTGATATCATGTAGTTGATCGCTGCAGGCTGAGTTGCTTTGATATTCCCCAGCACTTTGATAGCCATTGTTTGAATTTCCGTCAGCTTTTCTTTTTCATCCAGGTTATGTCTTGAAAGAAGAGCTGTAAGTGTGCCCTCCAACGACTTAGGGCGGCTTTCCATTTGCACGAGCATTTTCATTACTTCAAGCTGCCGATCAAGATCTTTTCCTTTGAGAATAGCATCCGCTTCCGAAAGACTGGGAATTCGACCTTTTATTGGAATATTATACTTTATGCAAAAATTAATGCAATCTTCTTGCAAACTCTTATAAGGACTCTTCAGCGCGTACTCTGAAAATTTATCACGGCATTTATCTATTAACAGCATCAGGTCAGCCCGTGGATAATCCATTAACTTTTCCTTATTCCTTTCGGCATCGTCCGTGAGCTGCGTGGCCAGAGCAAGATCAAACAGATGCTCGGGAGATTTTTCATCCACGTGATTACTAAAGAAATCAGCTATCCAACCCATTATTTTCGTCTTCATCGCGGGCCGGTAGTCATAACGATACATTGACACCAGTATACCATTCAATTTTGTCGCGGACCGAGTATCGAGTGTTAACGTTGATCCGTACTTCTCATAAACATAAGGGCGTTTAAAATCTCCGTCCGGAAGACCCTCCATCATTTCAAAAAAGAGCTCATTCGCTGAGAGAGCCACAGGAAGGCCGATTTTATGATTTACCCCCATTGCAAAATATGCATCTGCTCGCTCCTTAAATTCTTGTTCAGACGACTTCGACCGTCCTAGAAGATAACTCACGTAACTTGAGATATTGTAGTTACCCTTGGAAATTAGGTTTAACCCAACTTTCCAGTCACGAGCGTCTATGATACTATCGCGGGCCATATACTTTACGATGGCATAGGCACGGTCATCCAGCATTGGAAGTGCAATTGTATCCAGTGTGGCAATTAGAAATGATTCATATTCGGGTTGAACTATTTTATAACGCGTATAATAGTAGATCACATCAAAATGTATTTCACCACATTTATTTACGAACGGAACTTTCATTGCCTCTTTAGAAACGGCATTAATCTTTTCGGGTGTTGAAAGATTATTAAGCTTGATCTCAAACTCTTTAAACCTCTCTTTACAAATTTCTTCTACTGTCCGGGTATCCTTGGTTTCTGCTACAGCCACTTCTGATTTAACACGTAGATTGAAGTCCGTTGACTCCCCAACACTTTGTTCATTGAGTGGAAAAAGTACTTTTAGATTCCTCGTCAGTTTAATACGACCGGAAAAACTCACTAATATCTCTCCTGATGTCACATCGATCAGACGCGCGCTGAGATCGACGTAGGTTTTAAGTTTTGTATATGTTCCTGAGAATAATGCATCGATCGGAACCAACTTGCCGATCTTTTGCGCTGCTTCAGGCAACATCAGATCTGAAAGCATCAACTCATCTTCTTTCAAAATTGCATCCAGCCGTTTACGCTCAAAAATTTTATACTTATTTGGATCCCCGTTCAGCTTACTAATGATCGACTCGGTAACATAATCACCAAAGCGGTTCGAAGTCGACGATTGCGTATTTCCGAAAGGGATGATTGCCAGGCGAAGGGGTTGACTGGGCATTTTCGTGACTTCCAATCGGGAGGCGAGGTCTTGGATAACAGCGGAATAATCCTTTGCCTTCTGAGCGAAGGCGACCGAATGGCAAAGTATCGACAGGAATAAAATAAGGAATCTCACATTCATAGGAGTGCTAGATAGGTAATTTGAAAAGTACACAATCCTTTGGCTCGTTGCCCTGATTAACAAACTTAAACCATTTCTCCAACCTGGCCTCTTCCACAAGACCGGACTTAATCAGCACTCGGATCGAAGCAGCATTTTCAACATCCACAAACGTACTCACACGATAGACATCGTGGAGACCCCTCACAATCTGCATCAATCTTATACAGGCTTCCGTAGCATATCCATTTCCCCAATGAGTTGGACTCAGCACATATCCAAACTGCACCTTTCCATTGTCATTCATCATGCCACAACAGCCGATAAATCGGTTGGACTTCCTTAGGCGGATACTGAAAGAATAATCGGTACCCCTGCGCCAGCCAATGAGTGCGTGTTTAAGAAAATCCCTTGTGTCGTCGAGACTTTTATGAGTTGGCCACGACATGTATTTAGTGGCCTCCGCTTTACTTGCGTAAGAGTAGAAAATTTCCTCTGCCTCTTCCTTCCGGAAGCGTTGCAAAAGAAGTCTGTCGGTTTCGATTTTCTCAGGAACTGGAAGTTTCATTACGAATCGCTTAGACTTTTAAACTCTTCCCACTGGTGATGCTGTCCCTTTTTCAAATTGCTTTCTTAATTTTACGGGATGGGTTCAAATATCGTTCATCAATACTTCAAAAAGGAGTTAGAAGGGTTAAAAATCATCGTTAAGGTCAATCCTATTCAGCTAAAAGGGACAGAAATAACGGTGGCGTTAAATGGAAATGTGGACGCCCGGGAGCTGGAATTCGATGAATCCATCTTCGATGACCTAAAAGAAGACGGCTTCGAAGTTGCAAGCCCTCTGGAATTCAATCTTTACGAAGCTGGTCTGATGTAACTAGTTATTAGGGTATTGCTATGGATTCAGATTCCC
>JBBRFP010000254.1:0-4156 GCA_038241465.1 Cytophagales bacterium
AATATTTTAACCAGTGGGATGCCTCCTTCGTAGATAAAGTCTGCACACCAAAGTATATATAAAAAGACAGTGACCGTGATTGGATTGAAAAAGGGAGTTGGGACAGTGTAAGCGGGATTGATCTTGTTTTTCCAATAGTATGATAGCAAAAGGTGAATAAAAATGGTTGATCCGATGAAACCGAAGAGCGCTATACGCAATGGTGGATATAGTTTTGACCAGCCAAGGCTATACGTCAAAAGGGATATCGTAAAGGCAATGGAGTAACTGGTGTAAGGATTTACCATAGTCACTTCGATAAGTAAGTGCCGATGAACTGAAGTGAACGATATCGCACCGATAGTTTTACCGCGCGAAGAAGGGCTCTGCCCGTGAACAGGAATCCTAATGACTGGTTGCTCATTACTGCCACCGCTTCAAGGTAAAGTTTAAATCTATTGAGCGCTTTGTTGATGCTCATTTTTTCTGTTGAAGAATGTTCGTGTTTACAATCTGCATTCAGAAACGCGATGTGCGAGGTATGGAGCTGAAGTTTGGTAAAAAAATTGAAGTCGCTGAAGTCAAGCCTCAGTCGCTCATCATATCCTCCTGAAGTTTCAAAGAGCTTTGTAGTGATCAATAATCCGCTGTTGATGGCTTGATACTGGTGGATATTTTTTTTACCGATTGCAAATTCACGTATTCGTTTTCCTGAAGTTAGGCCTCTGCGGAATGGGGAAACGATTCCTTTTTGATCTGTCAAATGCGGCGCAAAGACCTGACATTCGGGATACGCATCAACGCTTTGCTGATACCGGAGGTAAATATTCTCGGGAAATGTGGTATCCTGATCAGCAAATAACATCCATTTTATTCCAAGTTCATTAGCCCTCAGGAAGGCTTGATTGTAAGCACGACTGACCCCTGAGTTTTCGTGATCATGCTGATAGAATATGTTCCATGACGGACTAAGTGCAGGTCTCTGTGACTGAGGTGAGTTGTCGTAAATAAAAAGATGGCCTTTTCCGCCTGACCGTTGCATTGACCTGGAAAGAGACTGAAAAGCAACAGAGTTTGCCAGATCCATTTCATGAATCACCAGAACGGTAAGGATTTCGTGAGAGCTGATCAGATTTGAAAGATTTTGCACCTCGCTGACTGGTAAAGTTTAACGATTGCCATCTCTGGCCCCTTTTAACCTTCACGCGAGGTTTTGGAGAATGGTTGGTTCGGGTTTTAAATAACGGTGGGGTATTTGGGAGACTAGGCGCGTCCGACGCAATTGTTCATCCTTTTTTCTCCTCACTGAATGCCCTCTCCATGGCCTCCCTGTCAAACGCGTTTTCGTTATTAGATAGCCAGACGGTCGCAACGCCGTTTCCGATCACATTCGTTATGGCTCGCGCTTCCGACATAAAGCGATCAACACCCAGTAACAGTGCCAGGCCTTCTAAGGGAATAGCCTTTACGGCCTGAAGGGTAGAAGCGAGAACAATAAATCCACTGCCCGTAACACCCGCGGCACCTTTTGAAGTAATAAGGAGAATACCAATAATGGTGAGCACCTGCTCCCATGAAAGCTGAATGTTAAATGCCTGAGCAAGGAAGATGGTAGCCATTGATAGGTATATTGTAGTTCCATCAAGGTTAAATGAATATCCGGCGGGTATTGTTAGTCCCACCACTGACTTGGCGCAACCCATTCGTTCGAGCTTTTCCATCAACGACGGGAGGGCAGGTTCACTGGACGACGTGCCGAGCACGATCAGGATTTCTTCTTTTATATAGGTAAGAAACTGCCATATTTTTATTTTGTACATCCAAAGAATTCCTCCGAGCACGGCAAAAATAAAAACGCCGCAGGTGATATAGACGGTGAGCATCAACTTGCCTAATGAGATCAATGCCTGCGGTCCGAATTTTCCAATCGTAAACGCCATCCCTCCGAATGCCCCGACAGGAGCAGCATACATTACAACGTGCAACGCCTTAAATACATATTTTGAAACCGTACTTAGCGGCATCAGTATTCTATCCTTGTTTCTCACTTTGCTTAAAACGGAGCCAAGTATTATCGAAAAGAAAAGTATCTGCAACGTGAGGTTGTCGAGAAAAAAATTGAGCCAGCTGAACTGCTGTGCTTTGGTAACATATCCGGAGACGTCTGCATTGGCTGCTTTGGAAGTATCGACTCCTGCACCTGGCTGAATGATCGTTGCCACAATGATCCCCACAAGGAGAGCAAACGTTGTAACAATTTCAAAATACAGTAAAGCTTTGCCTCCCGTCTTTCCAACTTTTTTGAGATCGCCCATGGCCGCGATACCGAGCGTGATGGTGAGGAAGATGATAGGGTAGATGAAGAGTTTGACGATGCTGATAAATCCTTTGCCAAGAAACTCCATCGCCATGGCCCGCTTTGGATCAACGATGCCGATCACCACGCCCGCGGTGATGGCGAGCAGTACCCAAAACGTAAGATTCTTAAGGATTTTTTTCAATGCTAATTTTCCAAAATAAATTAAAAGTTATGAATTTAAAGCTTTTGATTTTGATAATATATTGTAAGTGGGCAAAGTCTAAATATTAAATGTAAAATTGTGAATGTAAAAACGTAAAAGTTTCTCCCCCAAAGTAAGACTTCATTCCAATGGTAACACTCGCAGGCTTTAGAAAACTCGCGATCTCTTTTCCAGAGTCGGTTGAATCACCTCACTTTGAGAATGCGTCTTTTTGTGTGGCGAAGAAAATATTTGCCACGTTGAATGAAAGAACAAAGCAGGCCACGGTGAAGCTATCCGAAATTGATCAATCGGTTTTTTCATCAGTTGACAGGACGATCATTTATCCAGTTCCGAATAAATGGGGAAAGCAGGGATGGACAAAAGTAGAATTGACAAAAATCAGGAAGGATATGCTGAAAGATGTTTTGACGACGGCGTATTGTAACGTTGCGCCGAAACGGCTCGTGAAGGACTTTCTAAGTTGAGGACTTCAAGAGTTAACATTCTACGTTTATTGTTCAGATTTAATGAGTTCTCGGAGATTATGCTGTTGGAAAAGATTACGCAGATTTTTCATTTGCGGAATCTGTCTCGATCAGCGGGAAGCATTGATAGCATTTCCACCCATAAAATTCCTGTTTCATTTCTCAAAATAAATCTCCTTTTTGCAGCCGCTAGTGCCCAATGCCTAATGCCTACCGTATGAGAATCGTTACTACCATTGCAATCGTACTTGTCTATAGTATTTCCTTCGCACAGGGTATCCCCACTCCGAAGGAGCATTTCGGCTTCAATATCGGAGATGATTATCAACTCGCTACTTATACGCAGACAGAAGCATTTATAAAAAAACTTGCAACATCCGATCGCACCAAACTCGTCGACATCGGTCTTACGGAAGAAGGCCGGCATCAGTGGCAATTGATCGTTTCCTCACCGGAGAACATAAAAAAATTGGAACACTATAAAGATATCTCCGTGAAAATGGCCCGGGCTGAAGGCGTCAGCGATGAACAAGCGCTGTCGATGGCCGCAGAGGGTAAGGCGATCGTTTGGATCGATGGTGGACTTCATGCGACCGAGACAGTTGGTACCCACCAACTCATCGAAACCATGTATCAATTCGTTACGCGCGCGGATGCTGAGACGATGCGTATCCTGGATAAAGTCATTATTCTTTTCACACATGCAAATCCCGATGGTCAGGAGTTGGTTTCAAACTGGTACATGCGCGAACCGAAAGCCGATAAACGTGCGCTCAAAGACCTTCCAAAACTTTATGAGAAGTATGCAGGTCATGATAATAACCGCGATTTCTTTATGCTCAATCTGAAAGAAACCCAGAATATGGGCAGACAGCTTTTTGTTGAGTGGATTCCTCAAATCATGTATAATCATCATCAAAGCGGCCCCGCCGGGTCAATCGTTGCGGGGCCTCCCTACCGCGATCCTTTTAATTATGTATTTGATCCGATGATGATCACTGGTATCGATGGGGTGGGTGCTGCGATCGTGAATCGGTTAAATGCTGAAAACAAACCAGGCTATACAAGGCTTGGAGGTTCTGTGTTTTCAACCTGGTATAACGGCGGACTTCGTACCACTACTCATTTTCATAATATGATCGGATTGCTTACAGAAACGATTGGAAGTCCAACACCGGGCGATGTTCC
>JBBRFP010000255.1:0-4153 GCA_038241465.1 Cytophagales bacterium
CCACCAGTCGGTTTCATTACCTGCCAGAAAAAATTATGATTCCACGCACCGCCTCCATTGTTACGAGCTTTAGCCGAAAGTTTGGAGGCATTTGCGAAAAACTCTTTTTCAGTTGCATACTTTATTCCATCGGATGCAATAGCATCATTTACATTTTTGATATATGCAGCGTGATGCTTGGTATAATGAATTTCCATAGTCATTGCGTCAATGTAGGGCTCCAAAGCATTGTAAGCATACGGCAACTGAATCTGAGCAAATTTTAATCCCGATGCCTGACCCGAAGCGAATTCACTGTTCATTAATAAAGCAGATCCTACCGCGGTGACAGCCGAGATCTTCATGAACTTCCTGCGATCAATGTTTTTCATAGTTAAGTGGTTTTAAAACGTTTACAACAAGTACCAGCTTGGAGTCATGCAAGGCGAGTAGGCAATTGTTAATGTGTTTCAGTCTTTTATCATTAACATCGGGGAAAGCAAAATTACCCAAAAATATTTAGCTTTAATGTATTAAATGCAATCAATATGGCTGAACAACTATACAACCAAATCCCTTCCCTTGATTTAGCAGATTTTACGTCTGGCGATCCTGTGAAGAAAAGCAAATTTGTCGAAGATCTGGGTGCTGCCTATAACAGTATTGGCTTTGTCGCTATTCGCAATCATTATTTGACTGATGAGCTTTCGGCTACTTTGTATGACACTATAAAGAAGTTTTTTTCATTGCCTGAAATCGAAAAGAAAAAGTACGAAATACCAGAACTGGCAGGTCAACGGGGTTATATAGGAAAAGGGAAAGAACATGCGAAAGGTCGTAATACGGGTGATCTAAAAGAATTTTATCACGTCGGCCAAACGGTTGAGGATGGAGATCCGATAAAGAGTGAATACCCTGACAATATATGGCCGAAAGAGATTCCCGCATTTGAAACGGTCGGAAGAGATGTATATGAACGGTTGGAAAAGACCGGCGTGCAAATGCTCCGCGCAATTGCTGTTTATCTTGGATTGCCGGAAACCTATTTTGACGGCAAGGTAAAACATGGTAACAGTATTTTGCGACCTATTCATTATTATCCGATAGAAAACCCTGATTCTGTTCCAGCTGACGCCGTGCGGGCTGCGGAGCATGGTGATATTAATCTTATTACTCTTCTTATGGGGGCAAGTGCAGACGGCCTGCAAGTGCTTCGAAGAGATGGCAAATGGATACCGATCACTGCGCTGCCCGATCAACTTGTTGTAAATGTGGGTGACATGCTTGAGCGATTGACAAATAAAAAACTTAAATCAACAATCCATCGCGTGGTAAATCCTCCGCGCGATCAAATGAATAAACCAAGATATTCTATTCCGTTTTTTATGCATCCGCGAAGTGAGATGAACCTGGCTGCTCTGCCCGAATGCGTTGACTCGGAACACCCAAAGCTTTGGGATGACATTACTGCAGGAGAGTTTCTCAATCAACGACTGAAAGAGATTGGCCTTAAAAAATAAAGGTATTGTATCAACGCGTCAGTTACCTTGCTTTTTTGAAAGATGTGCTGGTGCTTTCGGTGAGCACATTTGGAGGGCCTCAGGCTCACCTTGCCTATTTTTTGAGAATCCTTGTTCAGAAAAGAAAGTACCTCTCTGAAGAAGATCTAATTGAGATTAATTCTTTGTGTCAGGTATTGCCAGGGCCAACATCAACGCAAACCCTCACTGCTATTGGCTTTAAGATAGGAGGTCCAAACCTTGCATATTTAACACTTGTGATATGGATTCTGCCCGCTGTCACACTGATGATACTGGCGGCAATCATTATGGATAGTTTTCAAGAAAGAAATGTTCCCCTTCCATTTACAAGATTCGTTCCGGCAATGGCTGTTGGTTTTGTAAGTTATGCGGCCTATACGATGAGTATTAAAACGGTTCATACCCGCACAGGAATTGTCTTGATGATTCTGGCTGCAGTCCTTTCCTATTTTATACGATCACCTTTTTTTTACCCCGCAAGCTTGATCATCGCGGGAGTGGTTACCGCCTTCAAATATAAGGCTCAACCAAAAGAAGAAAAGATACCAATTCGTATTCGCTGGGAAAATTTTTTATTATGGGCAGGCGTGCTGATTGGAGCTGCCGTATTGGGAGCATTTACCCATAATCGACCAATCCTTTTGTTTGAAAATTTTTATCGTAACGGTAGTCTCATCTTTGGCGGAGGTCAGGTCCTGACTCCGCTGTTATACCGCGAGTTCGTAGAATTAAAAGACTATTTGAATCTGCGCGAGTTTCTTTCCGGCTATGCGATTGCTCAATCCATACCTGGACCTGTTTTTTCTTTTAGTGCCTACATTGGAGCATTGTCAATGAAGAAAGCGGGCATCGGTGGACAAATAGCAGGCGGGCTGATATCAGCTGCCGGAATTTTTTTACCCGGCACTTTTTTAATATTCTTTCTGATCAGAATTTGGGATAGCCTTAAAAAATTTCGCGCAGTGCGCGCATCACTCGAAGGTATCACTGCTGCTAGTGCTGGACTTGTAGCCGCTGCCGCCGTCATCCTGTTTCAACCATTGGACAATGAGTTCGCGACCTATGCGTTCACCGTTGGAACATTCGTGCTTTTGTCTTTTAAAAAGATTCCTTCGGGTTTAATAATTATCCTCGGACTTATATTAGGATACGTACTTTGATCACAGATAATTTGAGACGCAAGAAACTCCTTCTATCCTCAACTCCTTATCTCTACTTACGGCTTCCGTAGAACAACGAGAAATAAACGGTGGGAAAAAAATTTGTGTTCGTGGTGGTTGGCATCAAGGTGATTTTACTAAAGTAGCTGTCAAGCAGAAATCCTACTTCAAACCCTGTTACCTGACTTTTCGTGGTACCTAATTCAAAATTAAGTCCAGCTTTGATATTTACGCCAAGCTGTATTTGTGATTCACCCAACCCCTGAAATAGATTCCCTGTTCCGAGTATTTTATTGAATGAGTGATTGGGATTAAATGGATCGTATTGCTCTTTCACCGTTAAGAATGGGCTGTTGTCTACAGTCCTCTCAATATAGTAAGGCGCAACAATCCCGATGGATGGGCCGATTGCAGTAACGGCTTTTATTTCAATTCCTTGTTGTGGGGCTTTTGTAAATAGGATGAGATCACGGCCATATTGTAGTCGAAGTGCGTAGAGGTAATTGCTTTTGCCGTAAATGAAGTAATTGCCGCTGTAAGAACTTTTTCGAACCTCCTGGGAATGCTTGACGTTCATGATCTCCAGTCCATATGTCTCAAGCATGGTTTCAGTTAATTTTCGGGATTTCTTAAAAACAAACCCCCCAATCAACCCTCCAGAAGAATTTTTATTAATACCCCAGGTAAATTCTGAGTTATACTCATAGCTGTCTTGGGTTTGAGCAAAAGCAGTGGCAGAGAACCCTACTCCAATAAACGTGAGAAAAACCCAATGCAGCGCAAAAAACTTCATCTTCAATACTTTAGGCTAAATTTAGACGATTATTATACAACACAAAAAACTTTATCAAGTCACTATGGCCTCAATGACTGGAGAATATCTCGGTTTCCTCCGCACCCAAGACACACACCTGCTTTCCGGTAATAAAATCATCACAGACGCTCCACCCGATAATAACGGAAAAGGGGAGGCTTTTAGTCCAACCGATCTCGTTTGTGCCGCATTAAACAGCTGCATGATGACCCTTATGGGCATGACAGCTGCCAAAGAAGGTCTAGACATTACCGGCATGAAGTCCGAAATCACTAAGATCATGGCCGCTAATCCAAGGAAAATTGCAGAGGTCCAGATTTCTTTTAGCCTTCCGGATCTTAGTGCCACCGACATACAAAAGCAAAAATTGAAGAAGGCGGCCCTGGAATGTCCCGTAGCCTTAAGCCTTGGTGAAGGCCTGAAGCAGTCAATAACGTTTGACTTCTAATCCTGCTTCTGATTTCTGATTTCTTGCTTCTGGTTCTTTACCTCATCCCGAAGTTCCTGGTAGTTAATATCAAAATGCGACCGATCGTAAACGGATACCCCATTTTCAATCAGTAATATTTGGGGTGATTGATGTTCTACTGAAAACTCCCTGGCAATCTGATTAGAGACGTCACGGTGACTCAGCAGGTCAAGGAAAAAGGATTCAACCA
>JBBRFP010000256.1:0-4153 GCA_038241465.1 Cytophagales bacterium
GGGACTCACGATGAGCAGTAATATGTCAATGGTAATAGGGTCGAACACAAAAAAGGAATTTGAAAACAAAGGAGTGGATGGTCAGTACTTGCCATTTATTCCACCCATCAGAATTCTCACAAGCATCAGCCAGGAAATAAAAACACGCAGTAAAGTATTCACAGTGCTAAATGCAAAGGTAGATATTGATTACAGCGCGACCCAGAACAGGTTCCTTGCGCTTTATAGCACAGAGACTAAAACACCGGGCTACACATTAGTGAATGCCTCTATTGGAGCAGACGTTCACTACTCTAAAAAAGTTATGACTCAGATTCAATTCCAGGTGAATAACATGTTTGATGTGGCTTACCAATCAAACCTAAGCCGATTGAAATATTTTGAATATTATAATCAATCACCCAACGGCCAACTAGGAATCTACAGCATGGGAAGAAATTTCTGCGTGAAGATTAGTATCCCTTTTTAGAATCAGTAAATCAAGCCCGAAACAAAGTTGTATGCCATGAGGCTTTCAGACCAGGGGTGGCTTGTGACCATCGCCTTCATGACAAAATCATCATCAATTTAAGTCTCTTGGCGCCCCGCCCTTGTAACTCAATCCAAATTGTCCTATAATTGCAACGTTGTTGCATTCATGAGAATTGATTCACGCTTTAGCCTTGATTTAGCCGGTTTTCTGGTCTCAATGATCTGTGCACTTCACTGCGCCGCCATTCCGATCCTTACTATATTTTTTTCATTCAGCTTTTTGAAAGCACTTGACAGTCCTGCTGTGGATGCTGCGATAGTTTCGATGAGCTTCCTACTGGCAATCCTATCATTGCTTCCCGGGTATTATCGAAAACATAAAGATCCAGCCGCGTTATATTGTGTAGTCGGTGGATTTGCTTTGATTGGACTAAGTTTTCTTGAACTGACAATTGTGTTGAGAACATTATCGGCGGTTGCCGGAGCATCTCTTGTTGCAACAGCGCATTATGTTAATTGGATACTTTTAAGAAAGCACAGACCAGTTGATGGTACAAAAAAAATAATTATAAACAGACCCTCCTTGTTGGTCGTATTTTTAGTAATCACCTTTTTCCCAGCCGTTGTATCGTATGGACAACAGGCATGTACTTTTTCTGCAATAGGTGTTATCGTTGACGAATCAAATCAACCGTTACCAGGGGCAACCATTGTGATTAAAGAAAACGGCGCAGGAGCAGCAACGGATGCCAGTGGTAGATTTCAACTTAAAAGTCTCTGCTCCGGTAATTATACTGTTGAAATAAAATTTATTGGATATGTAACCCAAAGAGTAAATTTCAATACTTCAAATTCAGATCTTGGAACGATCAGTCTTAAGCCGGAGGAAAGAATTCTTAAAGAAGTTGTAGTCGAAGAAAAAAAAATTGACCAGATAGATCCTACTTCGAATTACGCACAACTTTCTGGTAAAACGCTTGAGGCAACCAGGGGTAAGACACTCGGTGAAGCATTGCAAAATATGACTGGCGTAACATCCATTCAAACAGGGCCGGCGATATTTAAGCCTGTTATTCATGGCGTCCATAGTCAGCGCATCTTAATTTTAAATAATGGGATTCGTCAAGAGGGGCAGCAGTGGGGTGCTGAGCATGCACCGGAGATTGATCCTTTCATTGCTACGAATGTTACGGTGATCAAGGATGCAGGTGCAATTAAATATGGGACTGACGCACTGGGCGGCGTGGTGATCGTGACTCCGGCAGATCTGCCGACAACCCCCGGATTGGGAGGAGAATTTCATCTCATCGGCAACACCAACGGCTGGGGCGGTACAACGTCAGGTACACTTGAGGGCGGACTAAATGGTCACGATGGATGGGGTTGGCGCGTTCAGGGCACCGCAAAGAAGTTCGGCGACTCACAAGCTGCAGATTATAATCTTTCAAATACGGGATTTCAGGAATTCAATTACTCAGCGTCGGCGGGATATCATGAAGAAAGTAAAGGGATAGAATTATTTTATAGTCATTTCACAACAAGGATCGGAATACTCAGAGGATCCGCAGTTGGGTCGGCTGATGATCTTGCAGCCGCTCTGGACCGGGAGCCTCCACAATATACAGAGCCGTTTACATACGACGTTCTTCAACCCAGGCAGGAGGTAAGCCATAATCTTATTAAGCTAAATGGTCACATTCTAAAAGGAGATCACCGGTTCAATTTTCAATACGGCTTTCAGCATAACCAACGTGAGGAGTATGATTTCCGTAAGGGTTCTTTAAAAGATGTTCCGGCGTTGGCCTATAATCTTTATACACACACGATTGATTTTGAATGGGAAACTACACGGAAAAATAGTAGAGTTAGTTGTCGGGGAATAAACGGGATGCTACAGGATAATAGAAAGATCGATGGTACCCAAAACATACCGTTTATTCCCAATTTCACTAACTATTCCGCCGGATTTTTCTGGATCGAGAAGTTTTCTATCGCGAGGTGGAACCTGCAGGCAGGCGCCCGTTATGATTTTCGTTACTATGATGTGGCTGGGTTTGATTATCAAAACCAACTTTATAAAAGTAATCTTGATTTCCATAACATTAGTGGAACGATTGGCGCAACATACGCCATTAATGAGCAATCATCGTTTACGTCAAATCTTGGAAGTACCTGGAGGCCACCGAATGTTGCTGAACTTTATAGCCTTGGAACCCATCAATGCGCTGCTGCCATTGAATATGGCTTATTGCTGAATGAAAAGACTAACGAGGTGACGGACATCAACTCCATAAATTTTAAAACTGAACAAGCCCTTAAATGGGTCAATACCTATCGTATTCAAAAAGGAAGACTAAGCGCGGAGCTTTCAGGCTATATCAATTACATCTTCAATTATATCTATCTCAAGCCACGGGGGGTAACACAGAATCTTCGCGGTATATTTCCCTACTTCCGTTATACACAAACAGATGCATCTTTTATAGGGGCAGATTTTTCTGCAATCTACCAGTTGACACATGAGTTTAAGATTAATTCTAAAATTTCACTTTTGCGTGCGAAAGATGAAACCAATAATGATTACCTGATTTTTATTCCCTCGAACAGATATGAAGTTTCACTACGCTATGACAGACCGTTGAAGAGTAACTGGAAAAATCTCTTCGCCGAAGTAAGGGTTAAGTATGTAGCACATCAGAGCCGTGCCCCCAGAGTTGTATCCGTGAGTGAAATAAATACAGCAAAAGAAGGGGGCATCGACCTTCTTGAAAACGACAACCGCAATTTTGATTTTGTGGCTGCACCACCTGCGTATGCATTGCTATCTGTTTCTACTGGCATATCTCACACAATGGGCAAGTCGATGCTGGACATCAGGCTTTCCGCTGAAAATCTAACCAATGAATCTTACAGGGAGTATACCAACCGTATGCGGTATTATGCCGATGACGTGGGCCGAAACGTAACCCTTGCTGTCAAACTGAGCTTTTAAAACGACTTGAAACATTTTCGCATAAAACTAATTTCATGAAAAAATCATTCAAATTTCTATCGATTGCCATCATCGGATCTCTTTTGCTCTTAACAGGATGTAAGAAGGACGATCCCAAGCCCGAAGATGTTCCAGAGCTAATCACAAAGGCTACTATTACATTTACCCCGAGCGGAGGAGGAGCCCTTATTATTGTAACCGCCACGGATCCGGATAATAATGGTCCACAGGATATTAAGGTAGATGGCCCAATCGATCTATTGAAAGGAACATCGTATTCATTATCTATTCGGTTGATCAATGGGTTGTATCAATCAACGGACCCTAGTTATGACGTTACCACCGAAGTGGAGGAACAAGGTGTCGAGCATCAGTTCTTTTTTTCGTGGACCAATGGAATATTTTCGAGTCCTACAGGAGACGGAAATATTGACAACCGGAATGATCCAGTGAATTACGGCACCTCTCTTGATGCCAATGGGAGACCACTCGGATTAACAACCTCGTGGACAGCATCACCTGACGTGTCATCCGGCAGCAATGCTTTCCGCATTGTCCTCAAGCATCAACCGGATATTAAATCGAACACATCTACATCGAATGATGGTGAAACTGATCTTGATCTAACATTTGTGATCAATGTAAAATAGAATACCAATGTGCGGAAGCCCTTTGGCACCATTACTGAGG
>JBBRFP010000257.1:0-4145 GCA_038241465.1 Cytophagales bacterium
ATATATAATGTAAATTTTTAGTCACTTGCGTACCGTTAGTTTCCTGTTGTTATTTCAACGCGTAGGCGACATAATAGTCTCCTGACTTTGTATTTAGTTTACCGCCGCCGGCTGCAACAACAATATATTGCTTTCCATTAATTTCATACTTGGAGGGAGAAGCGAATGCAGAAGTCGGCAACTCGGTCTCCCACAATAGCTTTCCTGTTTTTTTATTAAATGCTCTGAATTTCCCATCTCGTGTCGCAGCGATGAAGACAAGTCCGCCCGCAGTAACGATAGGCCCGCCATAATTTTCCGTTCCGGTGATAATTCCTTTCTTTTTGAATGCGGCATCTTCACCAAGCGTGATCTTGAAATCAATATTACCAGTATTAAGGTTGACGGCGTTTAATGTTCCCCAGGGCGGATTAATTGCAGGATATCCTTCTGCTGTAAGGAATTTCCGATAACCTGAGATCGTGTAAGGTAGATTGCGATAGGGATCAATGGGTTTCTGCGCGGTGTGAAGTTCTTTCTTTTGCTCTGATTTCTGTTCAAGAATATAGGAAGCAACGGCATCGGTTTCTTCTGTTGAAAATTTGGTAAATGAAGGCATCATGCGCCGCCCTCCGCGTATCAGTTCAGCAAAGCTGGTCTTATTATACTTTTTATTTACACCCATCAGTGTTGGAAAGTTGCCCGCACCTTCACGGTTGACGCCATGGCACGCAGTGCAATATTGTTTATAGAGACGTTGACCTGCTGCGAGGTAGGTTTCTGTTTCAGGAACCTCCATTTTAACTTCTACCATGTTGAGTGCCCAGGGCATCTCATTCGCGTTGATGTACATAAGGCCTGATACAGGATCAAATGCAGATCCGCCCCATTCGGCACCTCCATCCAAACCAGGAAAGTAAATGGTGCCCACGGTTGAAGGGGGTGTAAAAATACCGCCGCTTTTATACGTACGGAAGCGTGCAAGAATATCCTGATAGGATGAATCACTTCCAATGTTATTAAGATCCGCTTCGGTAATGGTCTGTCGTGAGAAAGGTTTGGGAAATGTAGGTACTGGTTGCGTTGGCCAGAGCTTTTCACCTTTTATCTCTGTCTCGGTGGAGACAGTAGTTTCTTCAATTGGGTAGATTGGTTTGCCATTCTCCCGATCGAGAAGAAAAACAAAACCATTCTTCGTTGGCTGCGCCAGAGCGTCTATTTTCTTTCCGTCTTTTGTTACAGTGAGCAAGAGTGGAGGAGTTGGAAGATCCTTGTCCCACACATCGTGGTGCATCGTTTGAAAATGCCAGATATATTTTCCGGAGGCTGCATCGAGTGCGAGAATGCAATTTGCGAAAAGATTGGAGCCCTTTCTCATGCCTCCATAGAAATCAAAAGATGCTGAACCGGTTGGGGCGTATACTATTCCACGTTTCTCATCAAGACTGAATCCAGACCAGGAGTTAGCTCCGCCAATATGTTTATAGGCAGTGGTGTCTTCCCAGGTATCAAATCCAAATTCGCCCGGTTGTGGTATCGTATGGAAGATCCATTGTTGTTTTCCTGTTTTTACATCATAGGCGCGAATGTGACCTGGCGCGGCATCACTTCCTTCCGATACACGGGAACCCATGATCAATAGATTTTTATAAATGATGCCGGGCGATGTTGCCGCGACGTAAAGATCGTTGACATCACGACCGAGGCCATCGTGCATATCAATCTTGCCGTCCTTGCCGAAGGAGCTTACGGGCTCACCAGTTTTAGCATTGATTGAAAATAGATATGATCCGGCAGCATAGATCACACGTTTATCTTCGCCTTCTTCCCAATAGGTGACGCCGCGATTGTTATTGAGGTTCACATTCTTGTTATCCTTATCAGCAATTTTGTAAGGATCGAATACCCATTTCTCTTTTCCGCTAACGGCATCGATGGCCAGGAGCTTAAGTTTTGGAGACGTCCCATAGACAACGCCATCGATAATGATTGGATTGCATTGAATTTGTGAGTTGTTGACGGTATCGGCATCACCGCTGCGGTAGGTCCAGGCTACCTGAAGTTGGTTAACATTTGTTGTATCGATTTGAGTGAGGGTGGAGTAGCGGGTGTTTTCTTTGGTACCACCGGTAACTTTCCATTCACTGTATTTTTTATCTGCATCTGATCCGCATCTGCATAAAGTGAGGGATAGGATTGAAAAAATAAATAATCGAATCAAAACGAAGCGAGTGTTTTGGAAAGAGATCACCGTAAGCATATAAGTTGGATTAGAACCGAATAAATATCCCAATTTTTTTTGAATCTGGCGCCATTATTCACCACAGAAATCACTGGGTTTCACAGAGGAGATGCACACAGAGTTTTACCAGATCAACCTATTAAATGCCAAAGGCCTATGAGGGTATTCTTTAAATAAACCGTGACGCTGTGTCTCTCAAAATCTGAAGCCAGAGCCATGAAAACTGCCTGCCCTCTGTGTTTGAAAAATCTCTCGTTAGCCTGACTCCTAGTGCGAATCTCTCAACACCTCCGACCCCGATTTTCCCACAAGAAAATCCAGATCCGCTCCCTTGTCCGCCTGCTGTACATGCTTCACATACAGATTAACGTAACCCCGTGAAGCGATAGGCTCTGCTTGTTTCCAGAGTGCTTTTCTTTTCGCAAGCTCCGCATCAGAAACATCAAGATGAATACGCTTGCCTTTTACATCCAGCTCAATCATATCACCGTTTTGCACGAAGGCAAGATTGCCACCAATGGCAGATTCGGGGGATACATGCAGAATAACGGTTCCGAAGGCTGTACCACTCATCCTTCCATCAGAGATGCGCACCATATCAGTAAAGCCTTTATCAAGTAATTTCTTTGGTAGTGACATGTTTCCCACCTCAGGCATTCCAGGATATCCAACAGGGCCAACAGTCTTTAACACCATCACACATGTTTCATCAATATCCAGCTTCGGATCATCAATGCGCGCATGATAATCTTCTATGTTTTCAAAGACGACAGCCCTTCCTTTATGCTGCATAAGGGCTGGAGTAGCTGCGGAGGGTTTCAATACTGCCCCATTCACTGCAAGATTTCCTTTTAATACTACGATGCCCGCTTCTTTTATTATTGGATCAGCGTAATCGTGGATCACTTCTTTATTATAGCAAGTGGTGTTTCCATCTATATTTTCGCCAACCGTATGACCGGTTACCGTCAATGCACCCATGTGTAATTTTGATTTCAATTCATTGATGACAACCGGTAATCCCCCAGCGTAGTAGAAATCTTCCATCAGGAATTTTCCAGAAGGCATCAGGTTTAATAACAGTGGTATCTGACTTCCGAGTTTATCAAAGTCTTCAAGATCGAGCTTGATACCAATTCTCCCGGCGATTGCGGTTAAATGAATGATAAAATTTGAAGAACCACCAACCGCAGCATTTATTTTGATTGCATTTTCGAACGCATCGCGTGTCAGTATTTTAGACATGCGCAGATCTTCTTTTACCATTTCTACAATTCGTCTTCCTGAAAGTTGCGCCATTACTTTTTTGCGGGCATCCACCGCAGGAATTGCGGCAGCACCCGATAAGCACATACCCAATGATTCAACCATGCACGCCATCGTTGAGGCAGTTCCCATTGTCATGCAATGGCCAGCGCTTCTTGACATACAACTTTCCGCGTAAGCGTAATCTTTGTAAGACATCTTTCCCGTTGTCCTGTCGTCGGTAAACTTCCACACGTCTGTTCCCGAGCCGATATCTTTTCCGTGATATTTTCCATTCAACATTGGGCCACCGGGAACGACGATCGTTGGAAGGTCTACACTGGCAGCCCCCATCATAGTAGATGGAGTCGTCTTGTCGCAACCTGTAAGCAATACTACTCCATCGATCGGATTACCGCGGATCGATTCTTCCGCATCCATGCTTGCGAGATTTCTGAACAACATGGCTGTTGGCTTCAGCAACGTTTCACCTAACGACATGATTGGAAATTCTACCGGAAAACCCCCGGCTTCAAAAACACCGCGTTTAACACTTTCTGCAAAATCGCGAAGATGTGCATTGCATGGAGTTAATTCTGACCAGGTGTTACAGATCCCGATAACAGGGCGTCCATCAAACATATCTTCCGGAAAGCCCTGATTCTTCATCCAGCTACGG
>JBBRFP010000258.1:0-4125 GCA_038241465.1 Cytophagales bacterium
TATGGACCTTAAGGCTCTTTCAAAAAGAATTGAAGGGGATTCATCGAAATCCTGGTTGAGTCCGTTGCGCATAGCGGCAGCCATTTTAATTCTTGTTGGGGCTGGATCACTTTTCTTTTGGACAGATCTTTCAGAGCCGGCAACGATGGCACTTGAAAAAAGTTCTTCGGTTAAAACTGATTCTGCGCAAAACAAAAAAGCAAGTGATTTATTGGCTTCGTCGTCATCAACTAACAAAACCGAGCCTGCACCTCCAACCAATGACCTTGCTTCTCAAAGATCTTCTGTAAAAAAAATCAAGCCTTTTAGGAAAAAGGAGTCTGCACCCCCAATCGATCTCTCTACAGCTGCCGGCGCTTCCTGGCAAACTGCCGACGCCGAAATTGCAAAAGAAGATGAAGCACCTGTTGTCGTTGAGGAAATTAAAGTAGCGGAGTTACCAAGGGTCGAAGTAGGACCGACCGTGGCAATGCAGGAAGAAGCCAAAAAAGATCGTGAAAATGTTTCACTGTCAAAAATGAAAAAAGGCGCAACTGAATCCAAGGGTGAAAGCTTACGCTCTGGCTTTGTTGCCACACCACAGATTGTTTCTGGTCAGGTTATTTCTACGGACGACGGATCGCCCCTTCCGGGCGTCAATGTTTTAGTAAAAGGGACAACCAACGGAACAGTAACTGACTCCAATGGAAACTTCCAACTTTCAATTGACATTGCAAATCCCCAATTGGCCTTTTCTTTTATTGGAATGTATACCGTGGAAGCAAAGCCCACGCAGGACGTGGCGTTACGTATTGAAATGAAAGAAGATGCATCTCAGCTTAGCGAAGTAGTCGTTACCGGCTATGGTACATCCCCAGACGATAGGGACAAGGAGCCGGTAATAACATCTGCTTATCCGGTTGGAGGACTTCGTGCCTACAATAAATACCTTGAAGATAACCTTCGATATCCGGCGGAGGCACTTGATAGCAATATCAAAGGAAAAGTAACAGTTGAATTCACCATTGCAATCAACGGCAATATTTCAGAATTCAACATTCTGAAGGGCCTAGGCCATGGTTGTGACGACGAGGTAATCCGCCTGGTGAAAGAAGGACCCAAATGGAATCCGACGATGGTCGACAATGTTTCCGTAGAAACACAGGTGAGAGTGAAGATGAAGTTCGATCCGAATAAGGCGAAGAAGTAGTTAGAAATTAAAAAGGCATTTAACTACAAAGGGCACATAGAAATGCAGGTCAATTAAAAGAAGGTCGCATATCCGTATTTCTTTGAGCTTCCATCCGGTTAATTTCTTTATCTTATACCACTTTCTTCCTGATGAGTTTTGCATACGTACGGCTTACCGGAAAATTCTTACCGCTTTGCATCTTTACAACCATTCCACCATTGAAGTGTCTCTCAATCTCTTTCAGGTAATTAAGATTAATAATAGTTGACCTGTGTACTCGTATAAACGTATCGGGATCCATGATCTCTTCAAGCTTTCCAATTCCTGAAGAACTTACGAATTGATCGTTTTTGGTAGTGATAACTGTGTAATCGCCGGATGCCTCCAGGTAAACGATTTCTTCTACCGGAAGATTAAAAAGCTTTTCGGACTTTTGTACAAAAATGTGCGATTCAAAATTCTTATTCTCAGATTTTATACTGCGTAGTAGCTCTTCCAGGTTTCCGTGCTCCGCAGTTTTGCGCTTCAACGCACGATTTACCGCCAGCCTGAAGCGCTCTTCATCCAGGGGTTTCAATAAATAATCAACGGCATTTTTTTCAAACGCCTTTATAGCATACTGATCATAGGCTGTGGTAAAAATAATGTAAGGCTCGTGATCGATCTCCTCCAACACGTCAAACCCATTCATACCCGGCATCTGCACATCTAAAAAGATAAGATCCGGTTTGAGTTTGTTTATTTTCTCAACCGCCTCCGTTCCCTTTCCACATTCTCCTATGATCTCAATCTCTGGGAAACCTTCGAGGTATTCATGAAGAAGTTCGCGCGCCAATTTTTCGTCATCAATAATTAAACAGGTCGTATTCATAAGAGTTGATTTTCGTGTTCTATTTGTTTGATCTCACCGTTTTCATTCAATTCAAGAACTGGAATAGAGAAACTTACGGAGTATCCATATTCGGTTGCTTTGACTTTCAGGGTGGCGGTTGGTCCATAATAACTTTTAAGACGAAGATCAGTATTGGTCATCCCTACTCCACCAGCGCTACCATCCATTACTTTCTTTGCGTGGATCCCCAATCCATTATCACGAACTTCGAAATAAACGCTTCCTTTCAATTGCTTAACTATCAACTCGATCGTACCACCATCATCTTTTGGTGCAATGCCATACTTAACTGAGTTCTCTACCAGTGGCTGTAATATCATTGGGGGAATGCTTAATCCAAGACAAGAGGCGTCCACATGTTTCTGAAATTTTAACCTGTCGCCAAACCGAACCTGTTGAATGCGGATATAGTTCTCAATAAAATCTATCTCCTGCCCGAGCTTTACCACCTTTCCGGAATGTGAATCAAGCGCATATCGAAAAATATCGGATAACTGTGTAATGACCTTGCGTGCCTGATCCTTACTTGAATTTATGAGTGTAGATATTGAATTCAATGTATTAAATAGGAAATGTGGATTTATCTGCGACTTTAAGAGTGATATCTGCATTTCCTTATTCTTCAATGCAAGTTCACTCTTCTCTTTTTCTTCTTTTTGGAGGCCCTGAAAATATCGAATCACATAGTATACCCCTGCTGTAATTATGTATTGATCATAAAATCTCAGAGCTGCCCAATTAAGTAGCTCGATCATGTACTCTTTCCAGTTCTCGAAATACACCAACCCATCGACGTAGTCTGTAAAATAATAGGAGAGCGTTCCCATGACCATAAAAAATGACGCAATGCCAGCAGCGTGTCCGAACAACTGTACTACCGGACGAAACCGAAAAAGGAAATGAGTCCATAAAAAGATAAGGATGATCAATACACAAAGACATTCCCATAAATAAAAGCCATTCCATAATACATAGGGGAATGGCCGTTGAAGTTTCCACTCAAAAAATGTACTAACAGCAAAGTTGATGGCGTACCAAACGCAGATCAGCAAATATGCCCTCTTCCAAATTTTAGGAATGCTGTCAAACCACTTCAAAGTCGCTGAATATCTTGGATCAGAAAGATGTAAACTCCAGTATAAAATTAGAGAATTAATGAATATACCGTCAGACAGTATATACGGTGGTTAAAACGTTCTTTTAGCCGTTAAAATGCAATTGACGCAAATGCCTGCAAACTGTTAACTTTAGGCTCGATATCTTACATTAAAAGATCGATGCGTCTTTCCATTTTAGTTGGCTTGGCAGCCATTATTTGTTTCTCCGCACGAGGTCAAAACCTGACTATCTCCGCAAAAGTTATTGATAAAGAAACGAAGGAAGAACTACCCTATGCATCAGTAGGAATAAAAGGAAAACCGATCGGCACAATAACCAATCTACTTGGCGAATTCGATTTTCACTTCCCTGAGACCTATAGCAATGACACATTTGTTATTAGCATGCTCGGATACCAAAACTATGAAGTGCCTGCATCAACGCTAGTCAATAGCAGTAATCTTAAAATTGAAATGATTAAATCGATCACCGTACTGGAAACGGTTATCATTACTGATTCACTCCATGGTGGCGACATCCTTAGAATCGCGTTGGGTAGGATCAATGAGAACTACCCAGCTAATCCTTTCATGCTCGAAGGGTTTTATCGGGATCTGAAGAAAGTAGGTGGGAGATACATCTCGTTGCTGGAGGCAGCAATCAAGATCTACGATGAAAACTATAATGAGCCAAGAAATAAATCAAAGTTGCGTGAACGTGTTTCCCTCGTGGAGGTAAGAAGAAGTCTTGGCTACTCAAACAAATTCACGACCTATTTCGATCAGGATAATCTGCTGGAAGTTTTACTTCTCAATAACGATGTACGATACCGACTTTTTCCGGAAGAAGATGTGTTCTTCGATAATCTTTCAAGGGGTCATGATTCTTACTATAATGGAAGGGAGATTTATGTTGTCTCACACGAAAAGGAGTTTCAATTAAAATTATTCATTGATAAAAAGAC
>JBBRFP010000259.1:0-4119 GCA_038241465.1 Cytophagales bacterium
TAATTTTGCGCCCGCTTCCGCATCGGGACTTCCAAAAGATAATAACTGATTGAAATACCGAACGGTGAATCCAACAGTATCCATATGAGCAAAGATAGCAGTGCGGGGCTTTCCAAATTTTAATATGATACAGTCCTGAAATCCTTCACCGTGAATTATCTGAGGCTTTACTTTCCAGTTCTTTTTTTCTTTTTGAATATAGCGAAGTAGAAAATCTTTTATAACGGATTCGTTACCTGAAGTGCCCGGAATAGAACAAAGCTGCTGGAGAAGTTTCATGGACATTTTAATGAACGAATCTAGTAAATTAAGCCCGCTTGCAAAGAATTATGCAAGCCAAAAATAAAATGACAACTGGTAATGGTGATGATTTATTAATTTTTAACTTTCTATAAATATCCTGCCTATGAATTTGAATATTGATGCCACGAAGCAAAACACATATGATGCGATTGTCGTGGGTACGGGGATCAGCGGTGGCTGGGCAGCAAAAGAATTGACAGAAAAAGGTTTGAAGACGCTGGTTCTTGAGCGTGGTCGGGATGTAAAGCATGTCACCGATTATCCAACCATGACGAAAGACCCATGGGAGCTTCCTCACGCTGATAAGCTTTCAGATGAAGAATTGAAATTTTATCCTGTCCAATCAAGGACAAACTGGGTGAATCAGTCAAATAAACACTGGTGGGTAAAGGATCTCGAAAATCCATACAGCGAGATCAAGCCGTTTGATTGGATTCGCGGATATCATGTCGGGGGCCGTTCTATCATGTGGGGTAAGCAAACTTATAGATTGTCAGATCTCGATTTTGAAGCTAACATCAAGGATGGACATGGGGTTGACTGGCCGATAAGGTATGGAGATCTTTCCCCATGGTATGATTATGTTGAATCGTACATTGGCGTGAGCGGGAGAGCAGAAGGCCTTGCTCATTTGCCGGATGGTAAATTCCTACCTCCAATGGAGTTGAATTGCGTTGAGGAACAATTTCGTGATAAGGTCGCTGAAAATTTTGGTGGAAGAAAAGTTACCATCGGTCGTGTTGCTCATGTAACGGCGCCCCTTGCTCACGATCCAAGTCGTGGAGTTTGTCAATCAAGAAATTTATGTGGGCGGGGTTGTCCTTACGGTGCTTATTTTAGCAGTAATGCCTCAACGCTGCCCGCTGCTATGAAGACTGGCAATATGACCTTAAGGCCCTATTCAATAGTCCATTCTATCATCTATGATGAGATGAAGGGCAAAGCCATCGGCGTAAAGGTTCTTGACAGTGAAACAAAGGAGGAGATTGATTTTTTTGCGCCGGTCATTTTTCTAAATGCTTCAACTCTTGGAAGCACTTTTATTTTACTGAATTCAGTTTCAAAACGCTTTCCAAATGGAATGGGGAATTCGAGTGATCAACTTGGTAGAAATCTAATGGATCATCAATACCGTGCGGGGGCAGAAGGTGATGTAGAAGGATTTTTGGATAAGTATTATATTGGCAGAAGACCAAATGGAATTTATATTCCACGATTTAGAAATGTGGGAGATAACAAACGAACAGACTACTTAAGAGGGTTTGGATATCAGGGTGGTGGAAGCCGTGAAGGATGGATGCGAGGAGTAGCTGAGCTATCATTTGGCGCCAACCTTAAGGATGCGCTTACAACACCGGGACCCTGGACATTTGGAATCACTGGATTTGGTGAGTGTCTTCCCTATGAAGATAATCGAGTTACTATCAATAAAAATAAAAAGGACATTTATGGATTACCAACACTGAATGTTGATGCGGAGTGGAAGGAAAACGAAAAAATTATGCGCAATGACATGAAGGAGGCTGCTGTGGAGATGATGGAGGCTGCCGGCTTTAAGAATGTAAAGAAGTTTGATAATCCTGATAATATCGGTTTAGGGATACACGAGATGGGGACAGCTCGTATGGGCAAAGATCCAAAGACATCTGTGCTTAATAAGTGGAATCAGGTGCATGAAGCTCCCAACATATTTGTTACCGATGGCGCGTCAATGACATCCTCAGGTTGTCAGAACCCATCTCTGACGTATATGGCGTTAACAGCGCGCGCAGCAGATTACGCGGTGAATGAATTGAAGAAAGGTAACTTGAAATAAAAGGGAAGAGATATGAATAGGAGAGAAGTACTTCAGCGTTCAGCCATTGCATTAGGATATGCGATTACTGGCCCCGCCCTTGTCGGACTGTTGAACGGATGCAAGGCACAGCCGGAATTAACCTACACGCCAGATTTCTTTAATGCGGAACAGGCTCAATTGATAAGCGAATTATCAGAGATAATTATTCCAAAAACCACTACAGCAGGAGCTAAAGAAGCGGGTGTTCCTTTCTTTATCGACAGCATGTTAAAGGAGGTATATCCCAAACAGGATCAAGAAGCATTTATAAAAGGGCTTGCTGAATTTGATGCAGATGCGAAGAATACATTTGGTGATTCATTCGTTGATTGTAAAACTGCTGACAAGTTAAGTCATGTAAAAAAATATCACGACGCAGCCCTTGCTAATTCAGAGGTAAACGTTTCTTCAGGTTGGTGGGGATCTGGATCAGGCGAAAAACCTTTTATATTAAAAGTAAAAGAGTTAACAATCCTCGGCTTTTTCACAAGTGAACCAGGTGCAACACAAGTTTTAAAGTATGAACAAGTGCCTGGACCTTTCAAGGGTTGTGTACCCTATGCGGAAGTTGGGAAACAGTGGGCTACTTAAATCAGGATTTTATGATTGCTAGGATTTCTATTTCGAATAAACTGTTAGTTGTACTATGACCCTGATTTGAAATCCAAAAATCCTGCTGAATCCTAAGAAGCCTTTGACATTTCCCACCCTACGATACTTTTCTTACGTGCTGCGCTCCAGCGGTATTCTCCCAGAATTCCATCTTTACGGATCACCCGATGACAAGGGATAAGATAAGCAACGTGGTTGGATCCCACAGCTGAACCAACTGCCTGCAGGGCTTTTGGATTATTTATTTTCTCAGCGATGCTTTGATAAGTTGTTACACTTCCCATTGGCAAGCGCAGCAATGCCTCCCAAACTTTCACTTGAAAATTCGTTCCTTTTACAAAGACATTAATCTTACTCTGTGCCTCTGCCTTCCGGTGGTTAAATATTCTACCTATACAGTTCTCAGTGAATGATTGATTTTGATGAAAGATTGACTGATTCCAGTGTTCCTTCATCTTTTCCATTTCCGCAGAAGGCTCATCACCAATGGCCACAAATGATAGCCAACAAATTCCACGTTCTGTAACTCCAATCAAACAAGTTCCAAAAGGAGTTTCGTGAAATCCATATTCAACCTTTATGCCTGCGCCGTTTAGTTTGTATTCCTGTGGAGTGACGGCCTCTAGCGTAGTGAATAAATCATATACCCTTGATTGACTTGATAGTCCGGCTGATTCCGCAGCCTCAACAATATTCTTACTTTCTTTAAGTTTTGTCTTGAGAAAGTCTACTGTCAGGAATTGAAGAAACCGTTTTGGACTGATCCCAGCCCAGTCAGTAAAAATTCTTTGAAAATGGAATGGACTGAGATGTACTTTCTCAGCCACTTCATCAAGCTCGGGTTGACGCTGGAAGTTTTCTTCGAGGTAACGAATAGCCTGTTCTATCCGCTGATAATTGATGTTTGTTTCTGACGACACGATCATAAAGTTATTGTTTTTTGATGGAACAAAGTTGCAGGGGAAAGACTTTCATTTCAACCCGTTTCTTGCTCAGAAAGGTCTTCGTCTACGAAAAATTTTACTTGAACGGCCTGAGATTTGTTGAGGTAAAAGCTTCTCAATTTCTATATTTGGCTCCCAATCCAATTTCATATGAAGAAAGAAATCACCTTCGTCGTCCTGATGCTGATAAGTGCGGCATCAATGGCGCAACAGAGTTTTGACACATTAAGAATCCGTCCACAGAAGATCACCGACAATATTTATTTATTGAAAGGCTTAGGGGGAAACATAGGCCTGTTGATCGGGAAAGATGGAACATTGATGATTGATGATCAGTTCGCCCCACTGTCGAACAGAATAAACGGAGCTATCAAAACACTTGATCCCGGAGAGATCAAGTTTCTGATCAATACGCATATTCAT
>JBBRFP010000260.1:0-4073 GCA_038241465.1 Cytophagales bacterium
ATCGGCATGATGTAGGTCACTGTACTGGCAAATAATGGCGTTGTCATTTTTACAAGCTTATTAAAAATTGAAACCGCTACGGCTGTGCTCATGAAAGCCAGCAAGGCAATAAAACCGAACGCTCTCCAAGCACCAGGAACGGCTTCTAGTTTCTGCATAAAATCCGTAAACCCAAAAAGATAAAGAGCACCAAGGGGAGCTACCAGAGCAACGGAAATGCTGGTGATCGTTAATGAATTGAGATCATTGATCCTGAATTTTATGAAGTTGAGATTCAATCCATAAAATGCACACGCCAGTACGATCAGTAAGCCATATAGATTGAATCCGGTAAATTGTCCATTGGCGCGCGACACCATCAATATGACCGCGCCGACCAAACCAACAAGAATTCCAATAACGGCACCTCGCTTGAACGTAACGTGGAAGATGGCTGCGCCCATCACCATCGTCCATAGCGGCGAAAGCGTGTTCAGAATACCTGCCACTGAACTGCTAATTCGCAATTGCGCTGTTGTGAAAAGAAATGCTGGAATAAAAACTCCCATCATCCCTGACAGGAATAGTCGGGGAATGTGTGTTGGCGTTATCGCCTTCCATTTCATCACAGCAAGGGGTAATAGAACAATACCAGCAACTGTTACCCGAAGCGCGCCCACTTCACCCGGTGTAAAGACGACGAGGCCTCTTTTCATTAAGATGAAGGACGTTCCCCATATCAGCGCCAGAATCAACATTAAAAAGATTGCGAGTGGGGAGTTCTTGGTTTCCAAAGGCGATATATCTAGAATATTTAAAAGGAAAACTACAACTGACGCATAAAGGTTTCAGGTTTTCAGGATTGAAACAACCCGAAGCTTGCGATAGTCTATGCTAGTTGCATTGAAAAGGTTTCGTGGATCTCATCAAGAATAGCATGTACTTCTGAATCAGAATCCGCTTCCACAAGTCTTGAACGATAGGGCTTGAAGTCGGGAATGCTTTTGAAATAGTTTGCATAATGACGACGCATCTCAAATACTCCCAGTCTGTCGCCTTTCCATCGGATCGAAAAATCAAAATGTTCGCGGCATACGCGTACTCTCTCTGCAATTCCTGGCGGCGTGAGAAATTCGCCTGTTTTCATGAAGTGTTTGATCTCATTGAAGATCCATGGTGCTCCGATAGACGCACGGCCGATCATAATACCATCCACGCCATACCTATTCTTATACTCAACAGCTTTCTGGGGAGAGTCAATGTCTCCATTCCCAAAAATTGGAATCTTTATACGAGGATTATTTTTTATTTCAGCGATCAGGGTCCAGTCGGCTTCTCCTTTATACATCTGCACCCGGGTGCGTCCATGAACCGTCAATGCTTTGATACCGATATCTTGCAATCGCTCGGCAACTTCCGTAACGTTTCTAGTTTTCTCATCCCATCCAAGACGGGTTTTAACGGTAACAGGAAGATGAGTACATTTTACAATCTCTTCCGTCATCCTTACCATCTTGGGAATGTCTTGCAATAAAGCAGCACCAGCCCCACGGCATGCTACCGCTTTCACCGGGCATCCATAATTAATATCGATCAGATCAGGATTTACAGCGGTGGCGATCTCTGCAGATCCTACCATGTTTCCAATATCTCCTCCAAAAAGCTGAATGCCGATAGGTCGTTCATATTCAAAAATGTCCAGCTTCTGCCGACTCTTTGCCGCATCACGAATCAATCCTTCAGAAGAAATAAATTCAGTATACATAAGATCAGCTCCCCCTGTTTTACAAACAGCGCGAAACGGTGGATCGCTTACATCCTCCATCGGTGCCAGCAATAGCGGGAAATCTCCTAATTCTATGTTTCCGATTTTTACCATGTACTTTTTAAGCTCATTCTCCTGAAAAGAGAAGAATTCACCATATTTGCCCGCAAAAATAGCCAAAAGAGATCACATGATCGTTTCTGAAAGACCACCATTTATATCCCTGCTTCGGATCTTTGTTTTGGTGGTGTTTGTGGGTTGGTTGGTCGTTGGACAAGGCGTTGGGATGCTTGTGGGTATGGCTATTGAGGGCGAAAATTTTCTGTTGAATATGTCAGACACTTCGCTACTTCCAGGTATGAAGTACGCGATTCTTCTCTCACAGGGGGCGGGGGCAGCAGTAGGGTTGATCTTTGTTCCGTGGTATTATCTCAGGATCTCTGAAAATCGAAGAATCAATGGTTTTTTCAAGAACGACAATCAATGGTTAGTGGTTACCGTTGCGATTGCAATTAGTACTATCGCTCTGTTTTTATTCATCTCGCCTATTGCTGAATGGAATGCCGGCATTCAGTTTCCTGATTTCATGCGTGGTTTTGGTGATTGGGCAAAACGCACAGAAGACTTTGCGGCGGAGTTAACAAAATCCATTACTAGCAATCTTACTCCCGTCGGATTCGTTTTGACATTTATCGTTATAGCGATAATACCCGCTATTGGTGAGGAACTTGTGTTCCGTGGATTAATACAAACTGAATTTCAGCGTGCATTCAGAAATCCTCACGCCGCCATCTGGGTTACAGCCATTTTGTTTAGCGCAATCCATCTGCAATTTATGGGCTTCTTTCCACGCGTGCTGCTGGGAGCATTCATGGGCTATCTTTACTATTGGTCAGGAAATCTGGCGATGCCCATGATTGCTCATTTTTTTAACAATGGCTTTCAAGTGATCGGGCTTTATCTTAATCAGATTGGAGTAATTTCCATGGACCTTGAAAGCAACGATAGCGCTCCATTATTTTTGGTAGCGATTGCTACAATCATTATCTTTTTGCTGCTTTACTATCTAAGAAATCATTTTACCACGCCATCAATATCATCAGGTGACATCAATTAAAAATTATAGCAATCTTACTCAACGGATTATTACTGGCATCATTGGCTCAGCGGTAATAGTCACCTGCGTCGTGTATAGCGAATGGACTTATTTCGCAATGTTCTTTTTCATTTGTTTTATGACGGTACGTGAGTTTTACGCGCTTGCAGGTCTGGATGGGATGGTCGTGCAAAGAACCTTTGGAATTATCTGCGCCATGAGCTTGTTTACTTTGTCATTCTTAATATCAAACAATACAATTGATTCAAGGTTTTACTTCCTCGTCTTTCCAATGCTTTCGTGCGTCTACATGATAAAACTTTATAAGAAATTCGAACGCAAGCCATTCACAAACATTGCCTATACATTCCTTGGCATATTTTATGTCGCGATTCCGTACTCACTTTTGAACATTGTAGTCTTTGAGAATAGCGCTTATAATTTTGAAATCATATTCGGTTGCCTTTTTATTTTGTGGGCAAGTGATTCAGGTGCTTATATCGCTGGTACGCTCTTTGGAAAGCACAAACTCTTTGAACGCATTTCACCAAAAAAATCCTGGGAAGGTGCTGTAGGCGGTGCTCTGCTTGCTATAGCCTTTGCCTTTCTGATGAATAATTTCTTTCATTCTCTGGAGTTATGGAAATGGCTTTCCGTAACGGCGATTATAATAGTTGGCGGCACGTACGGTGACCTGATTGAATCATTGCTGAAGCGAAGCATTGAAATAAAAGATTCAGGAACCATTCTTCCGGGCCACGGGGGATTTCTCGACAGATTTGATGGATTGTTGATCTCTGCTCCGTTTATTGTGGCGTTCCTTAAAATTTTCCAGAAAGTTGTTTAGTAAACTGCTCGATTATTTGCGTTACGCTGAATCTTTAAAAGATAGATCTCTTACTTCCGATATAACTGACTTTGGTAAAGGGTTAGATTATAAATACTTACAGGTTGAACATTAACGCTTAACCACCGGAAGCCCTGCCAGGTCGTCCCCTTCATTTGACAAAATAAACTACGCCTTCTCCCGGTGAAACACCTATTAAATTTCACCATTTAATAATCGACGGAACAATCTAATTTTTGACATTTCAGGTTCTTGTCAGCCTAATTTATCTATCTTTGCAATCGTTTTCGTACAAGAATTTCAATAATGTCAAAAAAGTACTCTTTACAGTCCTTTCCGGATCAACCTATTAAAATTCAACACTAACATGGGATATTTAGAACCTG
>JBBRFP010000261.1:0-4033 GCA_038241465.1 Cytophagales bacterium
CCTGTTTTACTATACTTGCCGATTGGTTCAAATTAAATTTTCCACAGGCATTGTACACAACTGTATTATTACTCGGCGCTACTGGTTTAGGTCCATTGATTTGAGGCAATTGCTTCTTGAAAAAATCCATCACCGCTCCTCCTGTTTCGTCGTCTTCCTTTCCCCCGAGAAGAACTATCGGCTTGTTGATTTTCTCACATAGTTCAATAATACGCTTTAGTGGAAGCTTTTTGGTATTGTGTTGTGCACCGATAGCATAAGCAACATACCCTTTCTGAAACTCAGGAGGAAGCCAGTCAGTGGGCACTTCGTCTTTTTCAGGAATAAAATAATCAAGGCCAAGGGCATCCATTTTTACACCAAGAGGCTTTACGGTCTCCATATAACGATCAACAATGTGAACATCCGGTAACTTATTTATCTTCAGATTCACCAACAGCCACTTCTCAATATTTAGCTTGTTGTAGCTGAAGGACTTTACCCTAAGAGATTGTTTGATCCGTAGTGTTCTGAGATTATGGTGAAGGTCAATGATGTAGTCAAAGTTCTCGTCTTTTAGCTCTTTTACGAGATCGGCTATGGAATCTTTCAAAAAATGCACCTTATCAATGTAGGGATTCACTTCAAACAAACTACTGTATTGAATTTTTGTAGCATAATGAATACGGGCATCTTCAAGTTGGGTTTTAAGTGTCCGCACAACAGGTGTGGTGAGTACGATGTCTCCGATGGAGGAGAAGCGCAGAATAAGAACCTTCATCGTAGGAAATTGAGTAAGCTCAAATTTACCACTTTAGGTAAGAATACCCTTAAGCGCGGTAGACCGTTACACGATTTTTTGATCTATCTATTTGCTATTTTAGAAGGATTAATTTTCACATATGAATTACTGGCTTTTAAAAACAGAACCCGGAACTTTTTCCTGGGACGACCTGGTGCGGGATAAAAAGGCATCTTGGGACGGCGTGCGCAATTTCCAGGCTCGTAAAAACCTGAAAGAAATGAGGAAAGACGATCAGGCTTTCATATATCATACTGGCGAGGAAAAAGCTATAATTGGAATTTCGACCGTTATCAGGGAAGGTTATCCAGAAACAAAAGAACCCAACTGGATAGCAGTTGACCTTGCCCCCGACAAAGCACTGAAAACATCGGTGTCACTTGCCAGGATAAAACTAGACAAGGCTTTGCAACAAATGGTCTTAGTCAAAGTAGCGCGACTTTCTGTACAACCAGTTTCCAAAGCTGAGTTCGAACGAGTTATTGAGTTAAGCACCAAACCTTGAACTTAAAACACCTTTTTACCTGCATTCTTATTTATACTCTGACGGGCTACACCTCCTTTGGACAAATTATTCAGACCCAACGGTTTGAAGAAGATATCAAATCAGACGAGAATGGATTTACAGTTTTCTCATTGAAAAAGGAAGGACTGGCATTGATCAGGGAAAAAGAACCTGAAGAGCGGCGCAAAAAGAAATGGCAACTAGAAATTATTGATACTACTCTATCAAAGGTATGGTCAACCGAGCTTGAAATCGAAAGTAAACTCACGCTCGTTGGATATGAATATAATCCAAAACACTTGTATTTACTTTTTCGCGAAGGAGCGGATACCTACATTCACACCTATAGCCTGTTAAACGTCAACTTTGAAGAAAAGACAATTACTACTCATGAAATAAAATTTGAAGTGGATTTTAAACTTTCCCATTTTACCATGGCAGGAGGAAGCGCTGTATTCGGTGGCTATATCAGTAATGAGCCCGCGGTTTTACTATATGACCAGAGTGTCACCCTTCCTAAAGTCCTTCCAGGATTATTTATCCGACAAATGAAGCTGCTTGATGTAAAGGCCAATCAAAATGAAAGCTTTAATGTTCTATTACTTGAGAATATTGATAAGGAAAACTCAAACCTTATCGTACGCACATTCGATAATAAAGGAAGTTTGATTTTTGATGATAAAATTAGCGTCGACCCCCGTTTCGTGATACAAACCGGGATGACAAGCGTACTGGAAAGAGATGAATTAATTCTCATTGGCACCTACACGTCCGGTAAAGCCAGGCCCTCTTCAGGATTTTTCTCCGCGGTTGTAGATCCTTTTGCGGATGAGCCACTTCATTACAATGACTTTGGTTCCATGTCTCATTTTTTAGATTACCTGCCCGCAAAAAAAGTAGCCAAGATCAAAGCGAAAACACAGAAATTAAAAAGAAATGGGCAATTGCCTTCCTATTCTGCAAGCGTCATCCCTTACCGGATTGAGGAACGAAAGGATGGATTCTATTTCCTGGCAGAGGTTTATCACTCTAGTTCTGGCGCCTCGTCGAATCCATATTCTTACGGATCGAATTACTACAATCCATCGTCGATGTATGGGTACTATCCGTATGGATTGAACTCCATGAATTCGAACAACAGGTATTACAACGCCCCCTATAATTCGGGAAATATGGTAGGAAACGCCGATGTGCAAATGATAGAATCAGTGGTGGTAAAGTTAGGAGACAATGGAAAGATTGAGAAGGACGCCAGTCTCAAATTCGCTAATCTACGTCAGGACAACCTAGAACAAATTGGCGACTTCGCTGTTGACGGAGACAGCATATTGCTGATTTATAGAAAAGAGAATGAGATTTTTTATAAGAGTCAGATTGGTGATACAATAGATATAAAACCAATCAAACAATCGAAAGTACTAGTCAAAAGTGATCATGAATATTTGAGGGGTCAGCGTGAAACGGAAGGCACAATACGTCATTGGTATGGCAATTCTTTTTACGTATGGGGCTACCAGAATATCAAAGATTCGAAGAAGTTGTTGGATAAAACACGGAGGGTATTTTATGTCAACCGGATCAGCTTGGAGTAGAGTATTCTTTTTGATTAATGTTTTGTTCTTATCAATCCTTCCGGGGGCACAGGCTCAAATCTTACAAACGGAGAGGATCGAAGTGCCCATTTCCGAAAACGAATTTGGAATAGCGGAAAAATTCAAGGCCATTGGCCTCGAAGATAACGGACTGATAGTCTATCGTCGTATTCCTGGCTTGGCGAGTTCCGAGGATCAGCTTGAAATGATAAAGCTTGACACAGCATTGAAAGCTGATTGGAAAGGTTACATATCTGTGCCAAAGAATCTTAAGATCGCTCATGTCCAGTATAGTAATAATCTTTTTTGCATTCTATTCAAGGATCAGTATTTATTAGGTGGCGACTTTCACATCGTTGTAGTACGCGTCAGCAACGGCAAGTCGACGGCTTATACCATCAAGAATCTAATTCCATTCAATTCAACAGAATTTGTCATCACTCCGCAAGCTGCGCTAATCGGTGGATATTTCAACTACAGGCCTCTAGTACTCTACTTTAGTTTTACCACTCAAACATCAAAGATCCTTCCGGGATTCTTCAACGAACTCGGAGAGCTCAATCAATTGAAAACGTATCCTGATGGCAGTCTTGACGTAATAGTTTGCGCAAAAAATCCAGAAAAAAGAAAATCGCTCTGGATAAAAAATTATGATTCACAGGGAGAGCTTATTAAGACAACTATTCTTGAACCACAGCAAGGGAAGCAACTCCTTTTCGGAAGATCGGTAAAACTAGCCAACGGAGATCAGATCGTTGCAGGTGTCTATGGTAGATTCGGGGACTACTCCAGGGGAATTTTTTTAGCTGGGGTCAGCCAAGCAGGAGAATATGCCATCCGTTATTACAACTTTGGAGATCTTCATAATTTTTTTAGTTATATGAAACTTCGGAAACAAAAACGGATAAAAAACAAGGTCGAAAGAAGGAATGAACATGGCAGGAAGGTGAAATTCAATTATCGTTTCTTGATTCATGATCTTATTCCTTACGAAGATCAGTACATTATGACAGGCGAGGCCTTTTATCCTCACTATACGTATCCAAATAATTCTTTCTATAGGACACGAAGTTTTTACCCTTCGACTTCATTTACTAATATGGCCGGATCGTCGAGGGGAGACCTGGTTTTTGATGGATATCAATACACACATGC
>JBBRFP010000262.1:0-4029 GCA_038241465.1 Cytophagales bacterium
ACTCCGGAGCAAATAAATGCTGCGATGAAGAAATGGCTTACGCTTGACAAGATGAATATTTTTAAGGCGGGGGATTTTGCGAAGGCTAAGAAGTAGCTCGCACCGTGCCTGATAGGAAAGGACTCTGAGTGATCAGGGTCCTTTTTTTGCATGGTCCAGATTGGTGTGGTCACGACAGTTTGCTAACGCTGACGTACGAACTGTTTCTTTAAAATCGGATTTCATACGCGAGTTGCCCAACAAAATCCCGTGATAGGCTATGCTGTAGAAATTGACACACGCTTTATGTCAGCTGGTTGTTGCGTTTAGGGATTACAATGGTCGCAAAAGCGTGGTTCTTCGTATTCTTTATCGTGAGGAAACATTTTTTCCTCTTTAAATGTGCAGACTTGACAGCACAGTAGTTGCTTCATTAGTGAACGTGTAGGCAAATGACAAATCTTGCAAGGCAGCCCCGGAAATGATTCTACTATATCAAAACCGGGTGTACCGCAACTGGGACAATATGAATGTGCCTTATTGATTAGTGTAAAGGTGGCGCTTTCAATACATTTCATTCGCGTCGGGTTGTACAGCGCGCGCATATCTGTTTCCAGACATGCACTACCAAATTTTTCGAGGTAGAATTTGACAGTTGCATCCAAATGATTCCAGTCTGTAACTCCTTTTATTATATTGTCTTGAGCTTCTTTGGATTTTCGGACGATCAAGCCATGCGATGGAAAACTTACGCGATCCGCAAAATTCACCATTTGTTGATGGTCAAAAATTGTTTCACCATTAAAATTAGTTTCCGCCGTGAGTTCCCGTGCAATGATTTCTATTTGATTCTTACGGTCCATCAATAGAATAATTTCATCATCAGCCGGAACGAAGAATAAATGTGGATGTGCTCCAAAGGAGCCCTCACTGGCAATTGCCAGATCTGCTCCCGTTAACTCCATTGCCCGAAGACATTTTTTTCTGGCCGTTGTGATCGGGTCGTCGTCGCGTTCAACCTCTCCTGCAAAAGTCCCAAAAACGTCAGTATCAAAATTTTCTGGAACAATGCATTTTACACCCAAGTACTTTTCTATCAGTGGGGCAATGACTTTTTCCTTTTGATGTTTGGTGGCTATGACCAGACTTCTTCCAGTAAACATCGCCGGTGGAGTTATTTCATTCATCAAAGAAAATGATGGGTTCGAACCACATTCACCGGATGGTGAAAGACGATCATAGCATAGCGATTAAAATACTTTTGCTGAAGGTGATTCAATATCTTTGAACAATTGCTTTCCGATACAATGGTTTCAATTTTAACGTTCTCACCTTCCCATGGATTATCCCGTAGATGATTCTGGCTTTTTCCCGAAACAGGGGATATCGTGTATCCTTTTGCGCCGAGGTCTGTTATTTCGGCTTCGATGAAAGAGGCAAGGGATTCATCAGCGATAATGGTCAATAGGTTTAAAGTATCCATTGGCAAAGAGAGTTAATTAGGTAAAATCAATTTTGCGATTTCATGATAAAGTGGTAGTCCAATCATAATGTTGAATGGAAACGTGATCGCCAGTGCTGACGTAAGATAGTAGGAAGGACTTGCCTCGGGAAGCGCCACGCGACATGCAGCAGGCGCCGCAATGTAAGAGGCACTTGCAGCGAGGACACCCAGGATGGTCGCTCCTCCTAAACTTAAACCTGCCCAATAACCAAGAAGAATTCCGAGGATTGCATGAATTATTGGAAATACGGTACCGAATGCGATGAGAAACAGAGCACCCTTTTTTAAGTCAGATAATTTTCTTCCAGCCACAACCCCCGCCTCCAGGAGGAATAGTGTCAGCACTCCTTTGAAAGGCACATCAAATAACGGAGACACTTGCTCCCACCCGGTCTTTCCAACAAGGAACCCGATGATCAAAAATCCAAGAAGCAACAAGCTGCTTTTTCCTGCAATAAGTTCACGGGCAATTTCTTTCACAGAGATTTGCTGACTGCCTTCCACCCTCGGAGCATTGAATCGTGCCAGTGAAATACCAATCAGAATTGCAGGTATTTCCATGATTGCCAGCATGCTCGGCATAAATCCTTCGTAGGGAATAGCGAGACTTTCGTGATAAGCAAGCGCGGCACTAAAAGTGACCGCAGAAACAGATCCGTAGTGTGCCGCCAATGCTGCTGAATTATGAACGTCAAGCTTTCCAGCCCGTCTCATAATCCAATACGTCCAAAATGGAATGCTGCAGCAAAGCGCAATAGCCGCCAACGCCGGTTGATAGACATCCACGAAAGATGCAAGGGACAACTTGTATCCACCCTTCAGCCCAATAGCGATAAGCAAGTAGATTGTGAGCGATTGATAAAGAGAATCAGGAAACTTTAAATCGCTTTTGACACGCGATGCTACGATGCCTAACAAGAAGGCCAGTACCATGGGGGAAAGTAAACTAGTTAGCATTATTGGGATGTTATGGACTAATCGAAAAATTCAACTTTACCGAATGTTAAAGAGTAAAGCGCAACGATAATTTATACAGTGCCATCGCACACGTTTTGCACGAACCAGCCCCTGGCTTTTGGGCTGATCCACCTGCATTAAAATGTTTTCTCGAAAGGCAGCATCTAATAAAGTCGCCCGTCTTTTTGTAATAATTTCATCTGGTCTTCATCGAGTTTGGCGGAGCAAAATTGATGCGTTCAGTTCATACTTTTTTATTTATATTTATTATAGAAAGCATAAATAAAACTTATGAATATGCATTGAGCCAACTGTTAAAAAAATAGCCGTAACTCTCACCGAATTTTCTCAAAGAGCGAAGTCCGCATAGTAACCCTCTCTTGGATAAATCCGCGATTTTTAATCTTGTAAATCGCCGAGACGTTTTGCCTCACTATTTCCGTGGTCTGCCGAAGGCTTATGTTTTTCTGCTGAATCAATTCCGGCATGAGGAGTAGCGACTGCTGAACCAATGGTCCTCCCGACTTGATCTGAAAATATATTCCTGACTTTTCTTCAAGAGTATCCGGCGCATGACCTGTTGTAACGATATCGATGTTCTCCCTTAGCAACGACCCAAAAGTCCATCACGATCGTCAGGATTTTATGGCTGTATTCCATTTCATGAGGGACCCCAGTCTGCCGCAATTATGCCAATTGGCCAACTTTAATTTATCCGCAAAAATAGTTGAATTTTTCAAACATATTAGCATAACTTTCGTTTTAAATAGTAACGCTATCATAAATGACAACACTTACATTTAAACTGAATCCTAATCTGTTCATAAGGGACCCTCAAAACACAGAGTTGGGGCAGAACATCATTGCGAAAAGTGTTGAAATGATCGATAAACTAGGTTTCGAGGTCTTTACCTTCAAGAAATTGGCGGAGGAAATAAGTTCTACTGAAGCTTCGATTTATAGGTATTTTGAGAATAAACACCGGCTTTTACTTTACCTCATTGATTGGTATTGGACGATTTTGGGTCACCAGATCGATTTTGAAATCAATAATGTAAAGGATTCGGAAGAGAGACTTAAGAAGTGCCTTCGACTAATCACTCGGGATATTAAGTCCAGTACGGTCAATTTTTATCTGAACGAGGAAGTTCTTCAGCGAATTGCTATGACGGAATTCGAAAAGACTTACCTCACCAAACAAGTAGACACGGATAACAAAGAAGGATTATTTCTCCCCTATAAAGCTGTATGTAAGAAAATAACTACTATTGTTCTGGAGATAAATCCAAAATATCCATTTCCTCATTCGCTTGTGAGCACTGCGCTATTGGCATTTACTCACCAGATCTTCTATGCAAAGCATTTACCATCGCTTTCGGATATCAAGTACGATCCAAAGAAAAATAACAGTAAGTTGTATGAATTTTTGGAAGGACTACTTCTTAAAACGGTAAAAAAGTAATCATGACCAACTAACATATCATTCGTATTCTGCGTGAGGCTTCTTTATCAATGAGGCATGACTTTGATGCCGCAACCTTGCGGTTTGTTGAGATCAACAATCGAACATACGATGCAGGTGAGTTCCT
>JBBRFP010000263.1:0-4017 GCA_038241465.1 Cytophagales bacterium
CGCATCCAGATCTTCACTCCGATAAAGAGGATTACAGCCAATGGAATAATTTCAATGGCCCGGTAAGCAAAAAACTGAGGATAGAAAAACAACTCCAATAGAAATACTACGGAGCGTGCGACAATGATAATCTTCAATACATTATCCATCTGAGTGGATTTCGCTTTGGTGCTGAGAAAACGCCTTGTAAAAATTAACGCCCAAAGAATTACGGAATAAAGGGAAATACCGGTTGCATAGTCATTCCAAACAGGATGGGTCGGCCAGAGGTACTGAAATCCGATACCATCGATGCTCATGGCATAGGCTCCTACGCTAAGAATGTATAAGATGTAATAGATGTTCTTGATCTCACGGATCGCGAGGTAAACCAGAAAATTATACAACGCAATAATGAAGATCATTCCATAGAATGTGCCGTACAGGAAGTATTCGTTTAAAGCATAATAAATGAATCTGTTTTCAGAACGAAAGGCGATACGGATGTCAGCAAATTCGTGCGACCTTACTTTAAAAAAGTAGAAAAGACTCGAGTCAGTTCTAACTTCAAGCTGTACCTCAAAATTCTTATGCTGAAATGTACGCTCGGTGAAAGGATACCGATCCCCCATGGCTAAATGAGTGTAACTTCCTTCCTGTGTTGGCACAAACGCATCGATGTAATCGATCGTTTGATCATAAAATTCCAGAAGCCAAACCTTTCTAGTTTCCTTAACGTGACGGATCTGGATACGAACCCAGTAAGAAACGTTTACGAGAAAATCCTTGTTTTGATAGCGATCATTCCGCTTGAATTTCCCATTCGCACTTTCGTGTAAAATAGAATTGAATGTCATCGTATTGGAGGAATCAACCAGATAATCAAGCTCACGCAGGTACAGAATCTTTTCATCTCTGTTTTCATCAATCGTTAAAGATTGGCAAAATCCAGCTTGTGCGAAAAACAGAAAAACGGCTACCAATAGCTTACTTACCTTCTTATTTTTTATCAATCCAGCCACCTTTAAATCCCGTCTTCTTCAAACCCTCCACAATGTATTTATTCTTTTTCATAAGCTCCCACACAAATCCATTCCTGTAATTCTCAATTTGAATAACGATTGGACCCTGATCAATTCCGATATAGTCGCTGTCAACCCAACCTGTCGTACCATCCTTATTTACAATTGAAAAATTGAACGCATCGATGAATCCATACTTACTGTAGATCTGACGTCCGTACTTACTCTTCATCGCTTTCAAAGCAGCAATGCATATCTCCGGGGCAAATGGAATTGAACCACCAGCAGCTGTCGGAGCGATTGTCCCATCATCTTGCAGATACCGCTGTGCTGCGCCCCTGGCGCTATATCCCATGAAGGAAATATTAGGATTGGCATTGCCATTGTTACCCGGTCCGTCACAAGCAGTAAGTCCCCATACATTCTTTTCATAGCCAGTCCAACCTGCAGAATTGGTAATGCAGTATTGTCGGTTAGCATAAGTTGCCCTCCTGGAATTTTCAAAATAATCGATGCCTTTCTTTGTCATGTACTCATCCTTTATACCACGATAGTCGATAAACATTTGTGAGTACTGATGACCGAACAGCGGTCCAAAGTTGACGTGCTCCTGCCCCTGGTACGTTCCCCACTGATAAGTTTTTGTCCATTCACTCCAGGTTGACCCTCTGATTGGATGGGTTGGTGATGCTGCACCCATAATATAAAGTATCATACCTTCATTGTATCCGCGCCACGAAGCATCGATAAATCCGCGCTCCGGGTGCCACCCCATGCTCATCGTCGATTTCCCATTCATTGCCCAATCCCATTCCACTGCCCTGTAAAGATCATCGGCAATCTGACGGATCTCTTTTTCTGTTTCATTGTCTTCGTCAAAATACGTTTGACAGGATAATATTCCCGCCATCAAAAGTCCTGTGTCAATGGTGGACAGCTCTACGTTTTGGAATCGCAAACCCGCTTTCATATCAATAAAATGATAGAAAAATCCATGGTTGCCTGTAACACCCGTAGGACTATCTCCCTTTGGCGCATTTTTAAAGAACCTAAGTGTCAACAATACTCGCTTCGATGCTTGCTCACGGGTGATATATCCGCGCTCCGAACCGATCAGGTATGCGGTGAGGCCGAATCCCGTAGAAGCGATACTGGAAAAGCTGGGTGAAGGCCACCGGTCAGGTATCATGCCGTTTTCGGGATTAGCCAGATCCCAGAAGAAATGAAAGGTGTTTTTCGACAGTGAGTCAAGGAATACATCGTTTGATCTGACTTGCGCGGTGCTCGTTTGGGCAGCCGCAAGATTCAAAAATATAACCAGCAGCAATGATGTACGCAGTGCTTTCATAAAATCATGAGATTGCCCAAATTTAATCAACTAAATCTAGCATTTCACGCCATAATGGTTTGACACGCCCGCCTGAATGATTAGTTCACACCTGAATTTCAAAAACTTCTAACAAAGCCATATTTCTAATTGATAATGTGATTTCATTATTGCTCGATCCAATGATATTAGAGTAGTACCTCAAACGAAAGTCCTTTCATTTAGAGAAATACGGAGTGGTGATGAAATTTATGTTGGGGGCAAAATCTTTCTTTCGTTACCGCAGCGCCTTGATATTTTACCCGCCTTTGTCGGCAGACAGGCCGGGCGGTGCGGTTGGAGTCCTATTATCCTTACATCCTATCAATCCTGGTACGGTTGTTTATGATCAACCACAAAATCATCACGTCATTCATGTTGTTGGTCGAACGTACTTTTAACAAAAAAAACATCACATAATAACTCAATGAACTTAACTCTTATGTAACTTTATCCCGTCACAGAAACTCTGTCAGACGAAAACAAAATAGAACCTATAAAAAATTACACTGCTATGGCAAAGAAAAATGCGAAGAAGACGGTAAAGAAAGCAGCTAAAAAAGCTGTGAAGATGGCGAAAAAAGTCGCTAAGAAAATTGTGAAGAAAGCTGCAAAGAAATCAATTGCAAGAAATCTTGGTGCTACCGCAAAGAAAGCAGTCAATGCAAGAAAATCTGTCGTTAATAAAGCAGCAAGCTTGAAAAAGAGTGCAACCAAAGAAGCGGCAAGCGTTAAAAAAGCGGTTATAAATAAGGCAAAAACCGTTAAAAAAGCAGCTTTTGATGAAGCAGCGGCCGTTAAGAAGTCCGTTGTTTCAAAGGCAAATCAGGTAAAAAATGCTGTTGTGAGTAAGGCGGCCGAAGTAAAAGAAGCAGTTGAAAACAAAGTCGAGCAAGCGAAGATCGACTTCAATGAGGGATACGCTAAAGGCTAACCGTTCCATTTCATCTACACCGTCCCAACCCCTTCAACCAATGGGAGGATGGCTTAATAACAACGTTGAAATGTACAAATGAAAAGAGCGATCATTCTGGTCGCTCTTTTCATTTGTAACTTACCGGCGTGAAACTGAGACAAACCATCAAATCATTTTACTCAGGAGTTGCCTTGCTGATATTGCTGGCGGTCTCAGTGCTTCTATATCAAAAGCCTTATTATAACTGGGACATGTTCCCCTATATGGCACTGGCGATGGAGGATCGGGACACGCCCTTTGATTCAGTTCATACACGAATTTACGAGACAGCATATATATCAATGCCCGCGTCAGACTTTGACGCCATATCAGCCCGTCAGCCCGAGCTAAGGAAAGACGCTAATGCCTTCCACGAAATCCTTAGGTATTATAAAATCAAACCTGGCTACAATCTGGTCGTGACTTTGTTTCATACCCTGGGTGTCAATCTCGTCGCATCGACCTACCTCCCTTCTGCACTTTGCTATTTCGCCATTGGATGTATAATGTTGTTATGGTTAGCCCGGATGATTCGGCCTCCCTTTGCTCAGATCATTACCCTTGTGCTGATGGCCTCTCCTTTTCTGGTTACAACAGCAAGATTCTCTTCTCCCGACATGCTTTGTGCTGCGTTATGCTTTTTAGGATTGTTTCTAATCATGGAATTTTCGGTTGTGTTAGGTTTAATTGTCTTC
>JBBRFP010000264.1:0-4005 GCA_038241465.1 Cytophagales bacterium
ACGGATGGCAACCCATTAAGACAGGTGCCAGCCTAAAATCCGGAGATGAGCTTAAAGTTTCTGAGAACGCCTATTTGGGTCTTGTTTCAGTAAACGGAAAGCCTCTTGAGTTGAAGCAGGCTGGTCCGTATAAGGTTGCTGACCTTGCAGCGAAAGTCGGAGGCACTACCAGCGTGTTGAATAAATACACTGACTTCATCTTGAGCAGCAATTCGGCGGAGGCTAAAAAAAATAGATTAAGCGCCACAGGGGGAATAACCAGAGGAGACAATAAGCTTAATGTGTTCCTCCCTCAGCCACAGAATGCAAGTATCTTTGGTAAAGAGATGGTTGTTGAATGGGAAGCACCGGCAGCTGGCGGGCCTTACATCGTCACAGTGAAAAATATTTTTGATGAAGAGCTCGTAAAAATGGAAACACCTGAAACGCTCGTTCGTCTGAATTTAAATGACCCCAAACTGGCAAATGAATCGGCGATCATGCTTGAAGTTTCAAGCAAAGCCATCAGTGGGATAAAGTCTGATGCGAAAGTCATCAAGAAGCTTTCACCAGCTGATTTTGAAAAGATCAAAAAGTCATATGCTGAAATTTCAGGAGAGGTAACGACCGATTCGGGATTTAGCAGATTTTTACAGGCTGGATTTTATGAGCAGCATGGCCTTTTGATTGACGCGCTGACTTCATACGAAGATGCCATCAAGTTATCACCTGACGTGGATGACTTTAAGCTGGCCAGAGATGAATTCCTCTACCGCAATAAGTTTAAGAAAATCAAGAACTAAGTTCATTCAGTCATAATTCAAAAACCCTGGCGATAACCGCTGGGGTTTTTCATTTTTGGCTGACAGTAATATTCTCCTAATTTTGTGCACCACCTCCTTAAAAATTTCATTCCTATGAGCGTATTGGTTAACAAGAATTCCCGCGTGATAGTACAAGGCTTTACAGGCTCAGAGGGCACCTTTCATGCAGGTCAGATGATCGAGTATGGTACTAACGTCGTGGGGGGAGTTACTCCCGGTAAAGGCGGTCAGGTTCATTTAGGGCGCCCGGTCTTCAATTCAGTGAAAGAGGCCGTCGAAAAAACGGGAGCAGATGTTTCCATCATTTTCGTGCCTCCTGCATTTGCAGCAGACTCAATCATGGAAGCAGCGGATGCAGGGATACAGGTCATTGTCGCGATCACAGAAGGAATTCCAGTGAAAGACATGATGATGGCAAAGCAGTACGTGAAAGACAGGAAGGTGACATTGATTGGACCTAACTGCCCGGGAGTAATCACTCCGGGCGAGGCAAAGGTTGGGATTATGCCTGGCTTCGTGTTTAAAAAGGGAACGATAGGAATCGTATCTAAGTCTGGCACGCTAACCTATGAAGCGGCTGACCAAATAGTAAAAGCAGGACTTGGTATCACAACAGCGATCGGTATCGGCGGAGATCCGATCATCGGAACGCCTACCAAAGAGGCCGTAGAAATGCTAATGAATGATCCAGATACTGAAGCGATCGTTATGATCGGGGAGATCGGTGGAAACTACGAGCCAGTGGCTGCCCGCTGGATCAAGGAAAATGGAAATAAAAAACCTGTGGTAGGGTTTATTGCTGGCCAGACTGCCCCTCCGGGAAGAAGAATGGGTCATGCAGGAGCGATCATCGGCGGAGCAGAAGATACGGCTGCTGCCAAAATGAAGATCATGAAGGAATGTGGAATACACGTTGTGGATTCACCAGCATTGATTGGAGAGACAATGGCTCGTGTTCTTGGTAAAGTAAAATAGTAATCAGCAATCTGTCATTAGCTCGTTGCGTCAATCGGCGTTAGTTACTGATCACCGATTACTGATCACTAATTACTTTTTATAATAGATCGTTAGCAAGATTCGCCAACTCCGATCTTTCTCCCTTCTCCAGCTGAACATGGGCATACAACTCATGATCCTTAATCCGATCAATCAAATACGAAAGTCCATTACTCTGTGAATCCAGATAAGGAGTATCAATCTGGAAGATATCGCCTGTAAAAATAATCTTGGTGTTTTCGCCGGCCCGGGTGATGATTGTTTTTACTTCGTGAGGAGTAAGATTTTGGGCTTCATCCACAATGAAGCAAATATTTGAAAGGCTTCTTCCACGGATATAGGCCAGCGGAGTGATCACCAGTTTCTCATTCGTCACCATCTCTGTAATTCTTGAGTACTCTTTATCATTCTCGCTGTATTGATTCTGGATGAATTTGAGATTATCCCAAAGTGGTTCCATGTATGGGTTCAGCTTCGATTTGATATCACCCGGCAAATATCCAATGTCCTTATTGCTTAACGGCACAATTGGGCGAGCTAGGTAAATTTGTTTGTACTCGCGCTTTTGTTCCAGCGCGGCAGCCAAAGCAATTAATGTTTTACCAGTTCCGGCAACACCCTGCATTGTCACCAACTTGATCTCGGGCTTGGTCACTGCATGAATGGCAAAGGCCTGTTCCGCATTTCTGGGCTTAATCCCATAGACTGATCGCTTTTCGACATGCTCAACCATGCCGTTGGCGGAATTGTAAAACGCTAGAATCGACTTTTTACCACTTCTTAAAATGTAATAGTGGTTTTTAACCAGTTCAGTTTTACCAAGGAGGTCTTCCGGCGGACAATAGCCCTTCTCATACAATAAATCGATGATGTCGGGGTCTACATTATCCAGTATGGTTTTGCCGGCGTACAGTGAGTTTAGATTCTGCACCTTGCCGGTTGTATAATCTTCTGCCTGAAGTCCAAGTGATTTCGCCTTGAGACGGAGGTTAATATCTTTTGATACAAGAATTACTTTTCTGTCTTTCTCTTCTTTTTGTAGGATAAGTGCTGAGTTTAATATCCTGTGATCCGCTTTATGCTCGTTAAATACTTTATTGGCATCAAGCGTGTCTTTTGCGGAAGTATCCATCAATACTTTAAAATTACCTTTGCTCTTGCCATTGAGTGGGTTCCATTGATGCAGCATTCTGTCTTTGGCCAGTTTATCGATCAGACGGATGAACTCACGCGCTTCGAAATTTTTAGTGTCGTTGCCCTTTTTGAAGTTATCGAGTTCCTCCAGTACCGTGATGGGTATCCCAATATCATGTTCATCAAAATTGAGAATGCTATTGTGCTCAAATAGGATAACGGATGTGTCAAGAATAAATACCTTTTTCTCTTTTTTAGTTTTCGACATCGTTGAAAAAATTAGTTGTTAACGACGAGACAAAATAAAACCGCGAAGACACCCCGGCCTGGCATAAAAATGCCATTTGGTAGGAGCAGTATCTTCGCGGTATCCAGTCGATTCTATAAACTAAGTGAAGCGCAAGGACAAAAGCAATTAAATGATGAAAGATTAAAGTTGAAAGTGAAAGGCCAGCGGAGCATAACTTGACAAAACGTGCTCAGCATTAAAGCTTTACTTAAACCCTGGAAAACAAGTCCCCTTTATCAGAAGCAGTAATTTTCAGAATGTTTGCCAATACCAGGCGAACGATCTTGCGGGAGGCCATATATCTGTTCAAACCCGTGATCTGGGAAAACTCCTGAAGACTGATGAACGGCCTTTTATCAAGAAAATGAATGATCTTTTGCTCAGCCTCGCCATAGACCATCTTTGTTCCGTTGACTGATTTACTTCTTCTGATAATTTCACACATCTCGCGACTTGCCTTAATACTCTGATCATTTTGCCGGACGAATGATATCTTTTCCTCACCAGAGATGTAAAAATGTGGACGCTTTTCGCTTTTGGGAATGTGCCACTGGAGAACGTACCTGTTTTCTGAGATCGGAACGACCGATTCATGAAATGCCATGGCTGGCCTGCAATGTTTCCTCAGCTCATTGTGAATAACAATAGATTCCTCTTCTGGAAATTTTACACCTGGAATGGATTGGTCGTCGTCGACGCCGATCAATAGGATCCCGCCTTTCGTGTTCGCGAAAGCAATAAGCTCCCGAACGATCTTGTCCGGATAAGAAGCCTTGCGCTTGA
>JBBRFP010000265.1:0-3992 GCA_038241465.1 Cytophagales bacterium
GGAATCGATGATTGAAAGTATTTAAAATTTCGTATTTAAAAATAGCCAGCTATTTTTACACCCTGTTTGACCTTATTTAGCTATGGGACGAGTATTCGAAAAACGTAAGCACAAAATGTTTGCCCGCTTTGACCGGATGGCCAAAGGATTCACCCGCATTGGAAAAGATATAGCGATCGCTGTAAAACTCGGCGGCGCCAATCCCGATAACAATCCGCGCCTTCGAATGGCGATACAGAATGCTAAGGGTATCAATATGCCTAAGGACCGGGTTGACAACGCGATCAAGCGTGCCTCGTCGAAAGAAGAAAAAGATTTTGAGGAGATAATCTATGAAGGATATGCGCCTCACGGTGTTCCTGTTGTGGTAGAATGCGCTACTGATAATCCCACCAGAACCGTTGCCAATATACGACTCCGTTTTTCAAAAAATGGTGGGACGATGGGTAATTCGGGATCCGTTGCATTTATGTTTGAACGAAAAGGTGTTTTCAAATTCGATCCGGCAAAATTGAATCTTGATGAACTTGAACTGGATCTAATCGACGCTGGCGCGGAAGAGATTGTTCAGGAGGAGACCGAAACAATTGTCTACACAAAATTTACCGAGTTCGGACACATGCAGAAGTTTCTGGAATCCAAAAATCTCATTCCTAAAAGTTCGGAACTCCAATACCTTGCAAATGCCACAAAAGAGTTGAACGAAGAGCAACAGGATGAAGTAATGGAGTGTGTAACGGCGTTGGAAGAAGATGAGGATGTGCAGGTGGTATATCACAATTTGGCGTAAGCCACATTCATTTAGAAGACCCCTCTCGTTCAACATTTACTACTCAGCGTCTTTTATTCGACGTTAATGGATCTCATCGGATTACTCTCCCCAAGAATTATTTCTTACCCGGTGACAGCGGCCCATCAATTGTCAGGTTATCATCAACCATCCGATTATTATACTGCTGGATAAATGCCTTGACCTGATTTTCCATGCCTCGTAGTGTATCGGGCAATTCGACCATTAAATTCTTCTTTAAGAATTTATCATTCTTAAAATCGAATAATCCAATCGTCTTGGTTCCATCAAACTGAAGGAGATAGTCACCCCTGAATGTCTGATAGGTATTGTCCAAGTAGTTGAAAGCAAATGGCTCGGTTTTGTCCCGAAAAATATCCCTCCCGAATGCAACGTACGACTTATCATAATGAAGAGCACCCAGTACCGTCGGCATTATATCAATCTGCTGAACGATCTCTGGAGTGAAGCTATGCCAGTCCGAGCCCGGTTGATAAAAGAAAATTGGAATTGCAAAGTAGCCCCAGGATGTATTGTATTCAGGAATTTTAATTTGTGCCGAAGCGTGGTCTGCTGAAATCACAAAGAGCGTATTTTTATACCATGGCATTTTAGCAGCCGTTTCAAAGAATTTCTTCAACGAGTAATCAGTATATTCTATGAGCTTGTAGATAGAAAGGTCACCTTCTTTAAATTTACTTTTAAAATCATCCGGAAGATTATAAGGGTGATGCGATGACACCGAAAAGAAATTCGTATAGAACGGTTCTTTAAAACTATTCATTTTTTGAGCATAGAACTGTAAAAATTTATGATCCCAGACCCCCCAAATACCATCATAGTCGGCGTTGTTATTGTATTCGTCCTTGCCATAGTAATCATCAAATTCACATAAGTTTGAAAACGCCTGAAAGCCCATAGAGCCATTGGGGGCCCCGTGAAAAAATGAAGTGTAATACCCCTTCTCTTTCAATAAACCAGACAGACTATTTATTTTATTCCCGGAATAGTGCGAAAGCACGTATGGAACTTCTATCGATGGTATGCTGCAAATAATAGAAGGCATGGCATCAATCGATTTCCGGCCATTGGCAAATGAATACTGAAATGCCCTGGAATGACCAATCAATGAATCCAAAAATGGAGTATACCCTTTGTACGTTCCGTTTTCAATATCCTTGTTATAGACTCCGAAGAATTCCTTAGAAAAACTTTCAAGGATTATCACGACAACATTCATCGGCTTGAACGCCACAGAATCAGTAGAAGAATGCATTGGCGTAAACACTCTTTCCAGTTCTTCATTTGAAGAGAAGTAAGTTACCCGTTGAATCACCGGAGTCCTGGCAGTCCTTAACAAGGCAAAGCTCGTGTTCAGCACAAGATTCACATCCTTTGGATTGGTAGCATATTGCGCGGCATTGCTCAATGTAATCGGACGAGTGCTCTCACCAAATCCACCGCGCATGCCAGCGATTACCAAACCAGCAATTACCAAAATGGCGATTACGCCTGCCACATAAGAAACTATTTTATTTTTAAGCGTTGGCCCTTCGATCTTTATTAATCCATAAACCTTTGCCATGACCACCACAAGTAATATCCAGAAAAGAAGTGCATACCAATAGTCCAACATAAACCGGAAGATCAATCCAGCAGTATTTTGCTCGTTCTCAAATTGCTTAAGAACGCTGAGCGTCGTTCTCCGCAGGGTGTAGGGATAATACACGGTGTCAGCGATGTTAACAGCCAAACCGAGAGAATTAACAACCAGGAACAAATACTTTAGTACTGTACGATACCCCTCGCGGAAACGGAAAGGAAAAGGAATAACGATTAGTAAAATGAACAGCGAATTAAGGTAGAGAATCGCCGAAAGATCAAAACGAAGACCTCCAATCATGATCTTACCAAACCGCGCAAACGTCATGTCGGGGAAAAATTCCACATTGTAGAAATAGAAGACTACCCTGCACACCGTATACAAGACCATCATCAACAAAAGCGATTGTGCAAGCGCCACGTATATATTACCCCTCCACCTAAATTCTTGCGCTCCAAGCATTTTTTTACGTCCGTTAAACGACATCCGACCCCGCAAAATACCTGTAATAAGCTTAATTGTGTCGGGCAAATAGCGATTTTGTCTTAGTTTTGTGATTACTGATGTTTGAGGGGCGGGCTGTGGGTCGTATTTTGGGTCGTTTACTTAAACCTGATTCATGAGGAAACTCGTGTTTTGTGCTTTTCTGACGGTATCATTTCAAAATCTGTATTCTCAGAATACTGAGTCGTTCGGGATTTTTGGTGGATTTAATATCCCCATCACCATTGATAAGGGACTTGAAAAAGATTCTCGCTATCAGGCAAAATTTAGCATCCGGGGAACTCCCATCGGATTTCACTATGGCTATGATCGCCCAGGTTTCGGCTATGTAATTTCTCCAAGTTATCTCCAGATCGGTCAAACCTATACTATACTAAACACAACTGGTGGAGACCTGGGAACCCGCGACATCTCAATGAATTACTTCAGTCTGCCGGTCGCCTTGAAATTTCACCTCAACGATCTATCATTCTTCCGTCTTAGTGCTATTGCCGCCGTTGATTTCTGTTTCTTAATGGACGGAAAAGAAGTAATCAATATGGAAGCGGGTAAACTTAGATATCCTGCGGGTGTAACGGTGCCTTCGGCCTACGTCATCGCATACGATGGTGTGTTTGTTCCCAAGATAACTGACCAGGTATACGTAGCCAAAGATAAAATGAGCGCGTTCCAGCTCTTTGCTGGTGTCGGCTTAAGGGCTGATTTGGATTTGAGTGAGGACTGGAGTGTCATGGTTGATGGTCGTGCTAATTTCGCTTTGCTCGATTCACGCAATAAGGCGTACCTCGATGAGTTGCAAAATCCTACCGGAGGCCCTGATCTCAATGGAAACCCCGGGGCTCCTGATCTTTACGGACAACGTCGTGATATTTTTCTTGCCGTTACTTTCGGTGTGTCAAGAATTATTCAGACAAAAAAGAAATTTAAAGAGAAGCATTCTTCTCCCCTCCCGAAAGTCAATTACTCAAAAACGGTAGGCGGTAAAAAGAAACCGAAGAAATAACCTAGTTCTTTACGACTTCCTGAACTTCAATCAACTTAACCGCGGAAAAGGATTTTCCTGCAGCCATCCCATCCACCCGGATGTTCAACGTA
>JBBRFP010000266.1:0-3990 GCA_038241465.1 Cytophagales bacterium
CTCAGCTATGAAGTGATCAATGCTGGCATAAGTGGTGATACCGCTGCCGGGGGTCTCGCACCACTTGATTACTGGCTGAAGAAACCAGTCGATGTTTTTGTGCTTGAGCTTGGGATAAATGATGTGATCCACTAACATCCACCAATCTGCAAGCGATCATTACCCGGGTCAGATCAAAACATGCCAATGTAAAGGTTGTATTAATGGGAGTGGAGTTGCCGGCATTTTTGCAAGGAATGTTTATCGACGAATTCAAATTAATTTTCAGGAAACTTGCTAATAAGAATTCAATCACGCTTGTTCCGTTCTTTTTTGATGGAGTCGCGGGACAACCACAACTGAATCTTAGTGATGGACTCCATCCATCCTCCAAGGGTTACAAAGTTACTGCTAATAATGTTTGGCCGGTGCTGAAACCATTATTGCACTAGCTTTTTATCATTACGCGTAGTAACAGGCTGTCGCTCAAACACCAACCAATTCATCCGACGTACTGCTTTCCAAAAACAAAGCGTACCGATATTAAATGAATGCAACACGGGGAATTGTCTAATTCCTTACACACTAAAACTCCTTTTGATTATCACAATTATGGAATTAGTGGTGGAATGCTTTTTTATTAAGGTATAATAAAAAATATATATGAAAATTGAACTAGATGAACACTCTTCAGAAGTATTGAATGACCTTTTGAAGATAAACAATGACCGCATAAAAGGTTATAGAAAAGCTAACAAAGAAACCGACGACAATGACCTAAAGAGTCTCTTTGAAGAAATGGAAGAGGAGAGCGAAGACATCGTTAACTCTCTTATCAAGGAGATCGCTGACCTTGGTGGCAAGCCTGAGGTTGGTGAAACAACCAATTCAGGGAAGATTTATCGTGCCTGGATGGATGTCAAAGCAACTTTCAATGGCAAGGACCGCAAAGGTATTTTGAATGCATGTGAGTTCGGTGAAGATGCAGCACAAGCTGCTTATAAAACAGCCATGAAAGATGATACGCTTCCTTTAGGGATTCGCGCTTTGATCAATAGCCAACAGATCGAATTGATGCTGTCGCATGATACGATCAAGAAGCTGAGAGATACTGCCGAGTAGTTGACCTTTGCACCAACCAAGAATCCATAAAAATAAGCCCGCGACTCAGGTCCCGGGCTTTATTTCTTTTATTGACTTCATACCGATTGAGTGGTGGGACTAAGCCTTAGTCCTTATCTTTTCTAACTAAAACCCGCTTAAGGCGAAGGTTAGCCCAACGTTCACACACAAATTCTTTGTTCACAAAGCGTACAGGTATTTTTGGTCTCTTTTTGCTCAATTCGATTTCTCAATTACCTTTGCAGTCCTTAAAAAAGGCCAAAAGCCTCAATTTAGGTCAGAAAAGGGAGCTTAGCTCAGCTGGTTCAGAGCATCTGCCTTACAAGCAGAGGGTCGGGGGTTCGAACCCCTCAGCTCCCACAGAAAGATGAAGCCGTTACGAAAGTGACGGCTTTTTTTGTTTCTGAAAGTAAGCTTGCCAAAAGTGAAACTATTTTACCCTTCCTGTTCGCTTTTGAAATTGCACAAGCTTGCCCACCGTAAGACCTTGTGCCACAATGGAGAACACGACAATATAGTATGTAATTGCCAGGAACAGGTTGTGATGGAGGCGCTCATCAATCGTTAATGCAAGCGCAACAGAAACCCCTCCTCGAAGACCTCCCCAAACAAGGATGGTTATCGTCTTGCCATCGAAGGTTCCAATCTTCGGAATAAACTTAATAGGCAACCAGATCGAAAAAAATCGAGCAAGTAATACTATCAAAATCCCAATTGGGCCAATGAGCCAGTATTGCTGAAGATCTGGAATCAGTAGCAACTCGAAGCCGATGATAAGAAAGAGCATTGCATTCAATATTTCGTCGATTAGTTCCCAGAATTTATCTAAGTAATCTCTGTCACTATTCGACATAGCCATTGCCTTTCCATAATTCCCGATAACCAATCCTGCTGCAACCATGGTTAACGGCCCCGATAGGTGCAGGTATTTTGTGATCAGATAACCGCCCATCACCACGGCTAATGTTATCATCACTGTGACATTATAGCTATTGATCCTCTTGATCCCATGCGAGGCGATATAGCCAAGAAGCAGCCCCACCGCCAAACCTCCACCAGCTTCCTGGATGAACAGTCCACTAATATGCAGAAACGTTATGTCGACATCACCACCTTGAGCGAGTTGAAGCAGTACTGCAAACAACACGACTGCCACGCCATCATTGAATAGTGATTCTCCTGCAACTTTTATTTCAAGAGATTTCCTGACACCTGCCTTCTTCAAAATTCCGATGACAGCAATCGGGTCCGTGGGCGAAATGAGAGCACCGAATACCAGGCATTCTATGAACGGGATATGTGTTCGGAGAAATATAAACGTAAAGTACATGAGCGTCCCCACTACAATGGTTGAAATAATTACGCCCAGCGTAGAAAAAATCATGATTGGAATTCGCTGCTTGCGAAGATCGTGCAGGCTAATATGAATCGCACCCGCAAACAGCAGGAAATTTAGCATTGAACCCATCAGCACTTCCGTAAAGTCAACACTTGCAACGATGTCGGTAAAGCCGGCAAACATATCGGGATACGATTTACCAACGACTACCAGGCTGATGGAAACGATCATTGCGATCAGCATAACGCCAATCGTTGACGGAAGCTTTAAAAAACGGAGATTCAGGTATGAAAATACTGCTGTGAGGACGATGAGGACTGAAAGAGAGTAGTATAGTTCCATTATGATGGGTAAGATTCTAAAGATAATAATCTGCTGGCTTGGAAAAATATTTTTCGTAGCGGGAAACTTTTCCTGACGATATTGTCTTTCCGAAAGAGATAAAGATTTACAATATGAATTCAAAACTTTTTGGCCATTCTGGCCTTCGCGTATCTGAATTATGTCTTGGCACCATGGGTTTTGGTACTGAATGGAAATGGGGCGCCGATAAAAACGTCAGCAAACAAATCTTTGATATATACGCAACTGCAGGCGGAAATTTTCTGGATACGGCCAATCGCTACACCGAAGGGTCTTCTGAAAAATTTCTTGGTGAGTTCATTAAAGCCGATCGTGATCATTTTGTACTCGCAACAAAATACTCTCTTCGTGATCAGCCCGGCGATCTGAATTGCGCTGGCAATCATCGCAAGAACATGATGAGAAGTGTACGCGAAAGTTTGAAGCGACTGAATACCGAATTTATCGATATCCTTTGGATCCATGCGTGGGATAGCTGGACGCCGACGGAAGAGATCATGAAAGGAATGGAGGATCTTGTAACGCGCGGAATCGTTCATTACATCGGTGTGAGTGATACACCGGCATGGGTTGTAAGCCAGGCGAATACCATCGCGCAATTCAGAGGCTGGTCACAGTTCATTGGATTACAAATCGAATATAGCTTATTGCAACGAACAGTCGAAGCAGAGTTGTTGCCCGTGGCAAAGGCATTCGGTATGACGATCACTCCGTGGGCACCGTTGGGAGGAGGAGCATTGACAGGAAAATATTTAAAAGGTGAAAAAGGCCGCTTGCCTGAAAGTAGCAACCGGTTAGCAGATCGTGCGATCGTCATCACAAAGAAAGTTATAGAAATCGCTGAACGATTGAATGTATCGCCTTCACAGGTTGCCATCAACTGGACGCGTCAGGGAAAGGGACAATCGATCGTACCCATTGTTGGCGCGACGAAGGTTTCTCAGATTGAAGATGTTCTCGGATGTTTGAAATTCGAGTTGCCCAAAGAGGTAATCGATGAGCTCAACCAAGTGTCTAAAATTGATCTTCCATTTCCGCAGAAGTTTTATGTTGAACCTGGTGTGCTGGATGTGTTGTATGGCGGGAAGAAGGATACGATGAGGGATTCGAGATATTAAGTATTCTTCCTTTTCACCAGAGATTAATAATTTAACTAGTCACTTTTTCCTTCGTAAGAAGAACGGGAT
>JBBRFP010000267.1:0-3968 GCA_038241465.1 Cytophagales bacterium
TATCTCCAGGCCTCCTTGGACCAATAGAATAATTCAGCTTGACGCCTGTAATCCTGATAAACTCTTTAACAAGTTGCAACACTGAAACTGGCACACCTGATCCCAGATTAATCGCCTCAAAACGATTTGAAAAGCTGTCGATCACCTGTCAAGCCCGGACATGCGCCTCTGCAAGATCCGTGATGTGAATAAAATCCCGCAAACAAGTCCCGTCGGGTGTGTTGTAGTCATCACCAAAAACAGTAAGCCTTTCTCTCCTCCCGATAGCAGTTTGTGTAATGAAAGGTACAAGATTGGTAGGAACACCAATGGGTAATTCTCCGATCAATGCAGAAGCATGAGCGCCAATTGGATTAAAGTATCTAAGTGAAATTATTTTTAACGATGATGATGCTTTGACTTCATCCTCAAGAATACGTTCACACATTTGCTTAGTTGCGCCGTACGCTGATTCGGCTGTTTTAAAAAGAGATTCCTCCGTCACTGGGATTTGATCTGGCTGACCATATACCGTACAGGATGAAGAGAAAATCAATTTCGCAACGGCAAATTCCTTCATCAGTTCAAGCAACACCACAAGGGACCCGATATTATTCTTGTAATATAGAAGCGGATTAATAACCGATTCATTCACCGACTTGAATGCGGCAAAGTGAATCACATGAGAAATGTCAGCATGCTTTTTAAAAACAGATCGCATCCCTTCAAGGTCGAGGCAATCTATTTTGTAGAACAAAATTTTTCGTCCGATAATCTTCTCGACACCCTCCAGCATACTGGCATTGCTTCTCGATAAATCATCAACAATAATTGGCTCGAAGCCCGCCCGCAAGAGCTCTACCACTGTATGAGTGCCAATGAATCCGGCACCCCCGGTAACTAAGATTTTTTGAAAATTCATTATAATCTTGCTGTAATCATCGATTTATCAAGAAACCCTTTTACATCAAAGATAACTGTGTTTGCGTTTTTGATCGTTGCCCATGGTAGATCTTTAAACTCTTTGTGACTAACCGCTAGAACAATTGCATTAAATGACTCATTCAATGCAGGCGTCAATGTAATATTGTATTCATGCTTCACTTCTTCGGGATTAGCGTGTGGGTCATAGATATAAACATCTGTCCCATAACTTTTCAATTCCTCAATGACATCAACCACTTTACTATTTCTTATATCCGGACAATCCTCTTTAAAAGTAAGACCAAGCACCAGTACCTTTCCTCCTTTTATTGGCACTTCATGCTGCGCCATTAATTTGATTACTCTACTTGCGACATAGGCGCCCATGTTATCATTGATCCTTCTTCCAGAAAGAATTACTTCTGGACGATAGCCCAGACCTTCTGCTTTATGGGTGAGGTAATAGGGGTCTACTCCAATACAATGCCCGCCAACAAGACCTGGTTTAAAAGGAAGGAAATTCCACTTTGTTCCGGCAGCTGCAAGGACTTCATGAGTGTCGATATTCATTCGTTCAAATATTAGCGCCAGCTCATTTACAAAGGCAATATTGATGTCACGTTGTGAATTCTCTATTACTTTAGCCGCCTCAGCAACCTTGAGGGAGGAGGCCATATGAGTTCCTGCCAATATTATTTTTTTGTAGAGATTGTCCACACGCACGGCAATTTCAGGAGTGCTGCCACTTGTTATTTTCTTAATCGTTGCAACACGATGTTGCTTATCTCCCGGATTAATTCGTTCTGGAGAATATCCGCAGAAGAAATCTCGGTTGAACACAAGGCCACTCACTTGTTCTAAAACGGGTACACAAATCTCTTCTGTGCATCCTGGATAGACTGTCGACTCATAGATGACCACATCATTTTTCTTAAGAGCCATCCCGACGGTTTTACTTGCGCTCACCAATGGTCGCAGGTCAGGCTGCTTATATTCGTCTACTGGGGTGGGGACCGTTACAATGAAAAAATTAGCGCCTTTTATGTCTTCGGGATTCGAAGAACAATTCAGCTTATGCGACTCCTTAAGTTCGTCCGGGGTAACTTCTCTTGTTCGATCATGACCGGAATTCAGTTCCTGTATCCTTCCTTTATCGATATCAAAACCAACCGCTTCCATTACTTTCCCAAACTCCACCGCTAAGGGAAGTCCAACATACCCCAATCCGATGATCGCAACCTTATCCATTATTATTTTTTATTTTTTGTAGTAATCCTGATACCAATCCACGAAATTCCCAATTCCCGTTTCTACCGAAGTCGATGGCTGAAAGTCAATGGCTTTCTCCAATTCACTGACATCGGCAAAATTTGCTTCCACATCACCTTCCTGAAGTGGTAAATAATTTTTGACGGCCTTCTTTTTCAGTTTATCCTCCAGAACCGCAATAAAGTGCATGAGATCAACCGGGCTATTATTTCCAACATTAAAGATACGATAAGGCGCAAAACTCGTTGCGGGCGTTGGTTTATGTGTGTTGACCCGTTCGGGAATAACATTGATCAGGCGCGTTATACTTTCAACGATATCATCGATATAGGTAAAGTCGCGTCGCATTTTTCCAAAATTATAAATTTCAATTGGCTTGCCAGCAAGAATGGCTTTAGTGAAAAGGAATAGAGCCATATCGGGCCTACCATACGGACCATAAGCCGAAAAGAATCGAAGTCCCGTCGTCGGCAGATCATACAAATTAGAATACGCGTGAGCCATGAGCTCATTTGTTTTCTTCGATGCCGCATAAAGCGCCAGTGGATGGTCTACATTATCATTCGCTGAAAATGGCAGCTTGGTATTTGCACCGTAAACAGAACTTGATGAAGCATAAATAAGATGTTGGGGCTTAACATTGCGACATGCTTCAAGAATGTTGAGAAATCCCAGGATGTTGCTGTCAAGATAAGCATAGGGATGCGTGATTGAATGACGAACACCTGCCTGTGCTGCGAGATTGATAACGGTGGAAAACCGCTCCTTTTGAAAAAGTTTATCTATTGAGCTTTTGTCCTTCAAGTCTATTCGCTCAAACTGAAAACCGTCATACTCGCTGATGATCTTAAGTCGGGCATTCTTAAGATTAACATCATAATAATCATTGACAATATCCAGGCCCACGACATCCAAGCCATCCTCCAACAACCTTTTGGAAAGATGGAAGCCTATGAACCCGGCAGCACCGGTAACTAAAATTTTTGCATTTTTTGATTCTGGAGCCACGTATTGTAATTTCGGAGGTCAAAACTATAAACAAATTCAGCTTTTGTCATGGAAAAACGGGAGACTTCTTCAGATGAGATCGATTTACAGGAGCTATTGCTGAAATTTGTCCTGATAATTAAGAGAAACCTACTCTTAATTATCCTATTTTTCATCGCTGGCGTTTTGCTGGGATTCACGTATGGGATGTTGGGAACGAGGGTTTATCAGAGCAAAATGCTTGTGACTTCTGATCTTTTAACAGAATCCTATATTTACACGCTTGGTGAAAATTTCAATAACATATTAAGAGATCAAAATACGACACTTATTGCAGAAAGGCTTAATCTGACCTTAGAAGAGGCTAGTATGGTGGCGTCGATAAGTATCCAAGGAGTCCTTGAGGAGGAACCGATCGAAACGTTAAGCACTCCCACTTCATTTGAAGACATCGTGAAGAAAAGGATTTTCTTCCTTGCTATCACAGTAAACGTTTTGAATCCTGACGTATTACCAAATCTTCAAAAAGGTATCCTTGCCTATTTTGAAAATAATGAATTTGTCAAGACAAGAGTTGATCAAAAGAAAAGACATTATACTGAAATCATAAAAAAACTTGACGAGGAGATACTTTCGCTCGACGAGCTCCAGAAACAGATTTATGACGGAACTTTTTTTCACGATAAAGGCCTGGGATATTTCGATATTTCTGAGATTAGTAAAAAGATCATTGAGCTGAGTGATAAAAAATTTCAGTATGAAACTGAATTGGCTACAGTCAATAGCATCCAGCCTGTAGAGGGGTTTAC
>JBBRFP010000268.1:0-3961 GCA_038241465.1 Cytophagales bacterium
GTTGCTTCGCGCCCGCTGTGGTGAACGTACGTTTTACTCATTTGAGTTTCTTCTCAACGTAAAGCATAATTCCCAATTCGGATAATATCCGCAAAAACTCCCGCGGCCGTCACAGTGGCGCCCGCTCCCGGTCCGCGTATAACCATTGGTCGATCATGATATCTTTCCGTTGTCAATAAAATAATATTATCACTTCCTTTGAGTGAATAAAAAGGATGATCACTATTCACACTTGCAAGAGAAACCGTTGCCTTGCCATTTTCAAGAACTGCCATGTAACGTAGTTTCTCATTCCTTGCCTCTGCCTCCGATCTTTTTTCCTCAAAATCTGCATCATGCAATAACAGACGTTCGAAAAACTGCTCGACATTCTTCGCATCAAGACAATCCTGAGGAACAAGACCAGTAACGTTGATGTCGGAAAGCTCAAAATCAATTCCGGCTTCTCTCGATAAAATAAGAATCTTACGCGCAACATCCATTCCATTCAGATCATCACGTGGATCCGGTTCTGTGTAACCTTTCGCTTTTGCTTCAAGCACGATGCCACTAAAAGATTTTCCTTTTGAGAAGGAACTAAAGATAAAATTCATTGTACCACTCAGTACTGCCTCAATGCGGATCACTTTGTCGCCGCTCAGCAGCAGGTCGTTCAACGTATTGATCACCGGCAACCCCGCCCCCACATTGGTTTCATACAGAAATCTTGCACCTCGCTTGAACGAAACACTCCTGAGCCGGTGATATCTTTCCAATGATCCTGAGTTTGCCTTTTTATTCGGAGTAACAACAGCGATACTTGAATCTAAAATGTTCTCATATTGGTTGGTAACCTCTTCACTGGAGGTGCAGTCGACAAAAATACTGTTCGACATATTCAATTGCTGCATCTTTACGACAAATGAAGCGATGTCCATTGTTTCTCCGGTGTCAATCATTTTGGCCACGACATTATTCAACTGTAATCCATCTTCATTGAATAGCATTTTTTTGCTATTGGCAATTCCTACAACATTTACCTCCAGCAGATTCTGCGCAGCCAATTGATCATACTGAGATTGTATCATTTTAAGTAGCTCCTTCCCGATCAATCCTGTGCCGATCATGAACAAATTAACAACACGCTTATCAGAAAGAAAAAATGCTTCATGAAGCACATTGAGCGCTTTTGCAACATCGGATTCTTTAACAACAGCAGATATATTCAACTCAGAAGACCCCTGCGCGATGGCATAAATATTAACACCACTTTTACCCAACGAATGAAACATTCTCCCACTGGTTCCTGGATTGTGTCTCATGTTTTCACCAACGATCGCGACAATGGCAAGACCGCTTTCCACGGAAACTCTATCCATTTCATTACCATTGATCTCATAAAAGAATTCCTTTTCTATGGCAGCTTTCGCTCTTGTTGAAGACAAACTATCCGCAGCGAAACAGATTGAATGCTCGGATGACGCCTGACTGATCAATATTACATTTACGTTTGCCCTTGCCAGCGCGGCAAATAACCTCATTGAAACGCCGACTACTCCCTGTAATCCCGTTCCCTGAACACTGAGCAGGCTCATCTGATCGATCGATGAGATACCTTTAATGATCAAGTCCTTGCTACTGCTTTCGTGCCGAATGATCGTTCCCGGAACAGACGGATTGAATGTGTTTTTAATCCAGATAGGAATGCTGGTCGCCATGGCCGGTTGCATCGTTGCGGGGAAAATTACCTTGGCACCGAAATGAGATAATTCCATGGCCTCGATATAGGTCATCTCCTCCACAGTGAATGCCTTTTTCACTTTTCGTGGATCAGCAGTCATCATGCCGTCTACATCCGTCCATATTTCGAGCGAGGTTGCCTGCAGTGCACCTGCAAGAATGGATGCGGTGTAATCCGAACCGCTTCGTCCAAGAGTCGTTGTTTCCCCACTCACAGACATTGCGATGAAACCAGTGACAATTTGTAGGTCACTATGGAATTTAAAATGCTCCTTGATCAATTTGTTGGTGATTTCAAAGTCGACCTTGGCATGACCGAAGTGGTCATCCGTACGAATGATTTTTCGGGCATCAAGAAACTCACATGGAATATTAAGATTGATAAAAGCTCCAGAGATAATATAAGATGACAATCTTTCACCGAAGCTCATGACAAAATCCATCATTCGTGGTGTACGCTCCTTCACAAGGAATATTCCGTGAATAACATCTTCCAGTTCATTCATCATGGTTTTCACATTCGCCAGAATACTGCTTTGACGTTGGACATCAATCAATGCCCGGACAGCATCCACATGGCGCTGCTCCAGTTCCCGAAGAATTAGTTTATAATTTTCATTTCCTTTTAGCGCTTCATCGCTTAGTTGAATAAGCGTATCCGTTACCTTACCAAAGGCTGAAAAAACAACCGTAACATTATTTTCAGGTGAATTACTTTTGACAATATCAATTACTGACCTTATTCTTTCCGGTGTGGCTACAGAAGAGCCTCCGAATTTTAATACTTTCATAATAGCATAATGAATTAAATTATCCCCTTGAGGAATATAAAGAAATAAAAGTAGGACACTGGAAAAAAGGTATGATCGGGCGCTACCCCGTAATGGTAGTAGTAGTAATTGTAAGAATGATTGTAGCGCTTTGCATAATAACCGAAGCAAATAAGCATGCTTCGGAGTGGATTGCAAATTATTTTTATGATTTTTGACAGGAATATTACCTTACTAACACTTACTAGGATGACTGCGGCAGAGAAGCGTTACACTGAAACTGGTCATTCCATAAGGGGCGCTGAGCAAAGTCAGATGTTTGGCAAACCATGCTTTAAAGTAAACGGAAAGGCCTTTTGCAGTCTATTTGAAGATGAAATGGTATTCAAACTTGGAGGTAAAGCCCATGAAGAGGCACTCCAGCTCAAGGGTGCCCGGCTCTTTGATCCTTCGGGCAAGAACAGGCCGATGAAGGAATGGATCCAAGTTCCCTACAGCAACAAAGGCAAATGGCCTGACCTTGCAAAAGCTGCAATTAAATATGTAAAGTCAATATCATAACCGAACTATTAAATTCATGAGCCGTAAAAAGAAAACACCGAAAGAGTCTTTTGTAAGTATGACCGAACTGGTCCTTCCCAACGATACGAATACATTGAATAACCTCATGGGAGGTCGTCTCATGCACTGGATGGATGTGGTGTCAGCCATTGCAGGGCAAAAGCATTGCAATAGCATCGTTGTAACGGCGTCTGTTGACAATATTTCATTTCGCAACCCTATTCAGTTGGGCAATGTTGTTACGCTGAGAGCAAAAGTCACTCGAGCTTTCAATTCATCGGTTGAGATCCGCATTGATGTTGACGCCGAAAATATTCCAGAAGGAAAAAAAGTAGCCAGCAACTCCGCTTACTTCACGTTTGTTGCTGTTGACAAGCAAGGCAACCCTGTTGAAGTGCCGGAAGTGGAGCCAGAGACAGAGGAAGAGAAAGAAATGTATGATGGAGCGCTTCGACGCCGACAACTCAGACTTATTTTCGGTGGAAGGATGAAACCTCACGAAGCGCACGAACTAAAATCTTTATTCGATATAAAAATCTAATGGAAGACTCAACGTTCAAAACAATTTTTAGCGAGGAGGTTTATCAAATTCCCTCCCGTGTCGCCGTTGTCATTGGCATACCCTGGAATGAAATAAAAGAAGATCAACGGTTATTGCTTTCGAAAATCCTCCAGGCTGTAAAACTTTCAATTGATTCTGTGCGCATGCTTCATCTGACACAATTCGACCTATCCTCAATTGAAGAAAAGCCCTCCAGGATACTAGCGTTCGTAACACCACCAAAGGGTCTCGCGAGCTATGAAGTGGTGCAAACCGGTCAGACTTCCGTTATTTTTTCTGATCCGCTTGAGAGTTTGATATCGGATGACGCGGCGAAGAGGAAGTTATGGGCAGCGTTGAAAGGCCTTTT
>JBBRFP010000269.1:0-3950 GCA_038241465.1 Cytophagales bacterium
GATTTTCATTTCCGGAGGACAACATGATGCGTGCGAGAATTTTGTACACCTCACACTGGTTAGAATAAAAGACGCACCTCCCGGAGCGAAAGGAATATCACTATTTATCATTCCGAAGTTCTGGCCAGAAGAGGATGGTACCTTAACCTACAATGATGTGTTTTGCGCCGGGGATTTTCAGAAGATGGGTCAACGCGGCTATTCCACAACACATTTAACGTTTGGTGATCACGATAACTGTCGCGGGTGGCTTGTGGGTGATCCAAACAAAGGACTCTCGTACATGTTTCAAATGATGAATGAAGCAAGGATCGGCGTTGGACAGACGGCTGCTTCGGTGGCAATGGCTGCGTATCAGGCGTCGTTACAATATGCTAATGAACGTCCGCAGGGAAGACTGGTGAGTGAAAAAGATCCCATGCGCCCTCCTACCATGATCGTCAATCATCCGGATGTGCAGCGTATGTTGCTTACACAAAAAGCAATTACAGAAGGCGCACTCTCCCTGGCAATGGAATGCAATCGCCAGTATGATCTAACCCATTCGCCTGATGATGAAGTCAGCCATAATTCCTGGCTGATGTTGGAGATCCTCACACCAATTGTTAAAACCTATTCATCCGAGCAAGGTAGTCGCTCAGCAGCCCTTGCTATTCAAACACTCGGCGGTTATGGGTTTACTACTGACTTTCCTGTGCAGCAATACTATAGAGACTTGAAAATCATGTCGCTTTATGAAGGAACCACCGGTATCCAGTCACTGGACCTGCTTGGAAGGAAAGTGTCAATGGAAAAAGGTAAGGCGCTGCAACTACTTTTGACGGCCATAAATGAAATTGTTTCCAAAGCAAGTTCTTATGCGCCACTTCAGTCTTACGCAAAGGCTCTTGCAGACGAAGTGACTCGCATCCAAACGGTACTTGGCCATATCGGAAAACTTGCCGCGGCCGGATCCATTGACCGCTCTCTTTCCGACGCGACCGTTTTTATGGAAATGATAAGTTACACGGTCATCGGATGGCAATGGCTCAAACAGGCAATCGTTGCGCAAACGCAACTCCAATCTGGGGACACCTCAAAGCAAGCGGCTGAATTTTACGAAGGGAAGCTTCATACAATGAAATTCTTTTTCCGGTACGAACTACCTCATGCGGAAGCATGCGGAAAAACCATGCTCGATCCCGAGTATCTGACGAATCTGAAAAAAACAGAAGTCTTAGCTTAGGTCATCTCCCGCCATCCTTACCCTACAAAATAAGTCATTATGTCTTAGTTAGGGACAGTATTTATCAAAAATAAGCCGTTTTGTCTTGTTTTATCTTCGAAAATCCCGTTGGTATAGATTTTCCTATACCAGTGCTGTGATTGAAAATTTCAAACTAAAACAACAAAACATATGAGCTTAGTAAGATACAGAGGCAACGAGTATACTCCGACCTCTTTTAGCAGCCTGATCGACGGACTATTCAACGAGACAATGACTCGTTCGGGTGGAAGTGTGTTCGTTCCAAAAGTGGATATTATTGAAAACGAAACTTCGTACGAATTACAATTAGCTGCTCCAGGGTTTACAAAAGAAGCCTTCAACATCGAAGTCAATGAGAACACGTTGACGGTAAGCGGTGAGCGCAAGTTCAGTAATGAAAAGAAGGAAAAGAGCTATCATTCAATCGAAACTAGCTACGGATCATTCAAGCGTTCGTTCGCGTTGCCTGAAAACGTAGACAGTACAAAAATAAATGCCACCTACAACAATGGCATTCTTGAGTTGATCGTTCCAAAAGATGAAAAGAAAGCATTAAAAACTACCATCAAGGTTAACTAAGAAATTTTTTAGGGGTGAGGGGTTAGGGCGTTCCGGAAACGGGCGCCCTTTTCGCGTTATTTAGAAGTCTGCAGTTCGACACATTTTGTTTCGACCTTTTTTAAGGACAAGACATTTAATGTCGAATAATGAAGGAGTCCGAATATATAAATTCGGTTCTCTCATCTTCACTCTAATGGACTTTGGTTCTAATCTTTGATCGTTCGTCTTTAATCTTTCGTCTTTAATCTTTATCTTTAATATTCATGAAACAGCTCCTTTCCATTCTAGTCGTAGTTATTGCCGCATTCATCGGTGCCGTTATCGGAGTCATTGTCACGCTTCGTTATGTTGACAACACCCCTGCCTACAACTCCATCGAGCAACGGCAAAATTTAGCGTTGGCAGGAATGAACCCTGATTCTTCTTCCCGGATCGGAGTTACTCCTGATTTTGAATATTCCGCTAAACTTATTACTCCTGCCGTCGTCCATATCAGCACTATCTACGGAGCGGGTGAATTTAGTCTCAATCCGCTGGAACTTTACAGACCACAGACTCATTCCTCCGGATCGGGAGTAATAATTTCCGATGACGGGTATATCGTTACAAACAATCACGTCATAGAAGATGCAACCAACATCGAGGTCGAGATGAATGACAATCAGCGTTTCTATGCGAAAGTCGTAGGACGTGATCCAAGCACCGATCTTGCACTATTAAAAATCAAAGCAAAGAATCTTCCGTTTATTCATTACGGAAATTCAGATGCGATCGTTCCGGGAGAATGGGTGCTCGCAGTAGGCAATCCGTTTGATCTCAACTCAACCGTTACAGCAGGGATCGTGAGTGCTAAGGCGCGCAATATTGGAATATTACGAGACCGCAACCACCTTGAGGTTGAAGCCTTCATTCAGACGGATGCAGCTGTAAATCCTGGTAACAGCGGTGGCGCATTGGTTAATCTTAAAGGAGAACTCATTGGGATTAACTCGGCGATCGCAACGGCGACTGGAAGCTATTCGGGATACTCGTTTGCCATTCCAAGCAACCTTGTAAAAAAAATTGTGGATGATCTGCTTGAATTTGGAAAGGCACAACGTGGCTTTCTGGGCGTTCAGATTCTAAATGTTACAGCGCAAATGGCTGAATCAGAAAATCTTGATGTGCTGAGAGGAATCTTTGTCAGTCGTGTAAATGACGGAAGCGCTGCACAGCAATCAGGAATAAAAAACGGTGATGTTATCGTAGCGATTGATGATCATTTTGTGGGAAGTGTTTCTGAACTTCAGGAAATGATTGCAAGGCACCGACCGGGTCAATCTGTAAAAGTTACTTATCGAAGATCCGGAAAGGAGCAATCTTCCAAAACAGTTTTGAAGAATGTTGAGGGTCGTGAATCCATCACGCGAGACCTGGTGAATTTTTCAATGGAAGGGGCGACCTTTGAGGATATCTCCTATTCAGAACTAACAAAAAGTAATCTTGACGGAGGTGTGCTCGCGCGTGTGATCAACGATGGCAAATGGAAGAGATCAGGAATGAAAGTAGATTTTATCATCACCCACATCGACAAAGCAGCCGTTGATAATGTCGAAGACCTTAATAGAATACTTAGCTATAAACATGGGGGAATTCTAGTGGAAGGAATCTACAAAGGCGGTGAAAAGGGTGTGTACGGTCTTGAGTGGTGAGGCAGAAGTGGCGACGTGAAGAATCCGGCAATGTTATATTTTTATCAGGAATTAATTGTTTTTATCTGTATTCATCCGTGCAATCCGTGGCAAAAGAGATTTGACCGCGCATTCCAATTAACCTTCCTATCTTAGAACTTATGCAAAGCATCAAAAAAATACTTTCTGACCTTGGAATAAAATCCTCTAACCCGGGTGTCTCCACCGGAACAAAATGGATAAAATCTGCCGGACCAATATTAAAATCATTCTCTCCTGTAGATGGCAAACTCATCGGCACGGTGCAAAGTGGAGATGAAAAATCCTTTTCAAAAATTGTGGCAACCGCACAGTCAGCATTTATTGAATGGCGCCAGGTTCCTGCACCAAGGCGTGGTGAGATTGTAAGACAAATCGGCGACGCATTGCGAGCCTCCAAGGAATCGCTCGGTATGCTCGTTTCGTATGAGATG
>JBBRFP010000270.1:0-3913 GCA_038241465.1 Cytophagales bacterium
GACAGCGCTTCGTCATCACTTGAAGAAGGAATTCAAATCATTCGTAAATTCTTCTAAAAAGACCGATGGTGGCCAAGGTGCTCAGCATACCGCTGGATGGGATAATGATCTTAAGCTTGCAGCGATCTTTGGTGCAGTAGGTATTACAGGGCTCCTCATTGGAGGAAATGTTTTTAATATTATTGGCGGTATAGCGTTGATAATTGGTGTGGTTTTCTTAGTGAAGTGGTTGATCAGGCAGTAAAATTGAAGATAAAGGCAACTGTTCTCTGAATAATAGAGGATATCTTTCAAGTCACTTTCAAACTTTTATCACTCCGTTGTAAATAAAAAAGCACTCTAAATCAGAGTGCTTTTTTTATTGAAATATGACTTGAACTTATTCTCTTACTCCGTCCGCCAGAACAATTACTTTGTTTTTCAAGACCTCTACAACACCGCCAGTGATCTTTACGGAGAGGCGTGCCTCTTTAGTCTTATATTCTACAACACCATCCGCCAGAAGGCTAATGAGCGGTGCGTGATTGTTCAATACCTGAAAAGATCCATCTGAGCCTGGAAATGAGGCAAGAGACACCTCTCCTTCAAATATCTTTTTATCCGGTGTGATAATTTCTAAATACATCTGCTCGAATTAATTGTTAAATTAATTAGAATTGGCTTTTGCTTCCGCCATTAACTTCTCACCCTTCGCAATTGCTGCATCAATATTGCCAACAAGGTTGAACGCTGATTCCGGTAGGTGATCCAATTCGCCATCCATGATCATATTGAAGCCCTTGATCGTTTCTTTGATATCAACCAAAACTCCTTTTAATCCCGTAAATGCTTCTGCAACGTGGAACGGCTGTGATAAGAAACGTTGGACACGACGTGCACGATGAACCACCTGCTTGTCATCATCACCAAGCTCATCCATACCAAGGATTGCGATAATGTCTTGTAACTCTTTATAACGCTGAAGAATTAACTTCACACTCTGAGCGCAATTGTAATGTTCTTCACCAACGATGTCTGCACGAAGGATGCGTGATGTTGAGTCCAATGGATCCACTGCAGGATAGATACCCAACTCAGAAATCTTACGGCTCAATACAGTTGTAGCATCCCAGTGAGAGAATGTAGTAGCGGGAGCAGGGTCAGTCAAGTCATCGGCCGGAACGTATACCGCCTGAACAGATGTGATGGAACCGTTCTTTGTAGAAGTGATTCGCTCTTGCATAGAACCCATTTCGGAAGCAAGTGTTGGTTGGTATCCCACTGCTGAAGGCATACGACCTAAAAGGGCAGATACTTCAGAACCAGCTTGTGTGAAACGAAAGATATTATCAATAAAGAAAAGAATGTCGCGGCCTTTGCCGGTGCCATCCCCATCTCGGTAATATTCTGCAAGCGTCAAACCTGACAAGGCAACACGTGCACGAGCACCGGGAGGTTCGTTCATCTGACCAAACACAAATGTTGCTTTGGAATCTTTGAGTTTTTCCATGTCAACTTTCGAAAGATCCCATCCACCTTCGTGAATTGATTTTCTGAATTCGTCACCATAATCAACAATTCCTGCTTCAATCATTTCACGAAGAAGGTCATTTCCTTCACGGGTACGTTCGCCTACTCCGGCAAACACCGACAATCCTGAATATGCTTTTGCGATATTGTTGATCAATTCCTGGATCAATACCGTTTTACCGACGCCAGCACCACCAAACAATCCAATCTTTCCACCCTTTGCATAGGGCTCGATCAGGTCAATTACTTTAATACCCGTAAATAACACCTCTGTAGAAACAGTTAAATCTTCATACAAAGGAGCTGCACGGTGAATAGGAAGTCCCTTTGTTCCTTTTGGTTGAGGAATACCATCGATCGCTTCACCCACCACGTTGAAAAGACGGCCTTTGATATCATCTCCGATTGGCATCATAATAGGTCCGCCTGTATCGGTCACTTTCATTCCGCGCACCAATCCTTCCGTTCCGTCCATCGCGACAGTACGCACCCGGTCTTCACCAAGGTGTGTCTGGCATTCGAGAACGACTTTGGTACCGTCGCCTTTTGTTACAAATAAAGAATCTAAAATATTAGGGAGTTTTGTACCTGGTTCATCGAAAGCTACGTCTACGACGGGGCCGATAACCTGAGTAATTCTTCCAAAGTTTGCCATTGAGGTTATTGTTAAGGTGGTCTTTAAAATCCGGCCACAAAAGTAACCCTCAACGAGGGCATCCCCAAAGGCAAATCTTAAAAATACCGGGAATTTTTTGCCCTCGTAACTGACTGATCATCAATATCAAGGGTCAGGCGCTTTGCAGCTGGATTCGGAAGGTGGTACCCTGATTTTCTTCTGAGGACTTTACAAATATTTTTCCTTTATGATACAGTTCAATAATGCGTTTTGCCAACGCAAGACCCAGTCCCCAGCCGCGCTTCTTTGTAGTAAAGCCCGGTTTAAAGGCGCTTGAAATGACTGACTTATTCATACCTTTTCCTGTATCGGAGATGTCGATAAATACCTTTCCGTCACTTCCACGGAGGATCTTGATCGCGATCGTGCCCGTACTTCCCATGGCATCAACGGCATTCTTGCAAAGATTTTCGATGACCCATTCGAAAAGAGGTGCATGCACACGGGCTTTGATCGTTTCCGACAAAGTGTAAACTTCAATATTGATTTTAGACGATACCCGAGGCTGCAAGTAGCTCACGACATTATTGATCAACGAATACACATTTTCGTCTTTTAGCGTTGGTGTGGAGCCGATGCTTGAAAAACGTTCCGTCACCACGCGGAGCTTTCGAATATCCTTATCAAGCTCTTCAACAATTCCTCTGTCTTTTATCTGTGGGTCATCACGCAATACTTCGATCCATGCCATCAGGGAGGACAGAGGTGTTCCCAATTGGTGCGCCGTTTCTTTGGCTAATCCCACCCAAACACGATTTTGCTCTGACGTTTTAGAATAGTTGAATGCGAGGTAAGAGATGAATCCAAAGATGGCAATCACGGAAAGCTGTATGTAGGGATAAGCGATGAGCTGAGTCAACAGAAAAGAATTCTTATAATAAACGAATTGCTTGCCGAAAACTTCACCAGTGGTTGGATCTTTTGAGAGAATTGGAATAGGGGGATAAGTACCTCTCATTTCTTCCAGTTGCGACTTAAGCTCTTTGTCTTTTTGAGTGGTTGACATTAAAGAATCAATTTCCACATTCTTGAAACTGATGATATTGTTTTTTTCATCCACCAGGATTGTTGGAATGGAGTTGTTTTTATAGATGATTTCTTCCGTAATGAAGAGGATGTTATTGTCGATATCGTTGGAAGTATACTCCAGCGCTTTCGCGAAAAGCCGTACCTGGTTTTTTTCACGCTCTTTCAGCTGGTCGACAAGAATGTTGGTATAGTAAATGGTCGCAACGCTGATGATCACGGAGACAACGAGGATAATCCACTTGAGATTAGTGTTGTCCCTGTAAAAATCCATTGAAGCGAGGCGAGGCGGCATAAAAGAGGAAAGCGGAAGATTAAAGTCTAAAGCTAAAGCTAAAAGCTAAAAGCAAAAAGCCCGTTCTGGATTCCAGAAAGGGCTTTCGCTTGATTTAAGCAAAGGGTTTTAACCGCGCTGCATAAACCACTTAGCCAATACTTTGTAGTTGACCTTTGTTCCGTGCATTAAAATTCCAACGCGATAAATTCTTCCGGCGATCCAGGTTGTACCAAGAAATCCTCCAATCAATAAAATCATCGAGAGCGCCAGTTGCCAAGGCGGCACACCAAAACCTATTCGCCCCATCATCGCAATAGGTGATGTTAGGGGTATAATCGAGAGCCAAATACTGATTGTACTGTCGTGATCTTTCAAGACAAACATGAACAAGCTCATATAGGAGATCAATAGAGGTATGGTCATTG
>JBBRFP010000271.1:0-3902 GCA_038241465.1 Cytophagales bacterium
CACGCTCCCTAACTTTTACCCTTTCGTCAATCTCTTCGAGCAGATCATCAATCTGCGTCTTGCTTGGCCGCACATCAATAATAGGATCGAGGAGCCCGGTGGGACGAATGATCTGTTCTACCACAACACCTTCTGATTTTCTTAATTCATATTCGCTCGGCGTGGCGCTGACATAGATCACCTGCCCCATTAGAGTCTCAAACTCGTTGAATGTCAACGGGCGATTATCAAGCGCGGAAGGCAAACGGAACCCGTAATCGACCAAATTTGCTTTTCTCGAGCGGTCGCCACCCCACATAGCACGTACCTGGGGCACGCTCACGTGACTTTCGTCAATGACCATAAGGTAATCGTCGGGAAAATAGTCGATGAGACAGAAGGGCCTGTCGCCGGGTTTTCTCCTGTCAAAATACCGGGAATAATTTTCGATGCCGCTGCAGTATCCGAGCTCACGCATCATCTCAATATCAAATTCCGTTCGCTCTTTTAAACGTTTAGCTTCCAGATGTCTTTTTTCGCCCTCGAACATAGCTACTTGCAGCATCATGTCATCCTGAATTTCATGAATAGCCTGGTGAAGACCATCCTTTCCCGTAACGAAAAGATTTGCAGGGAAAATGGTAACAACATCCTCATTGGATATTTTCCTGCCTGTAACCGGGTCAATGCGCTGCAGTGATTCGATCTCATCACCCAGAAAATAGATTCTAACGGCATAATCAGCATAGGCCAGAAACACGTCAACCGTATCTCCCTTTACACGAAACGTACTTCTTTTAAAGTCAACTTCCGTACGACTATATAGGATATCAACCAGAGCGAAAAGCAATCGATTCCTGGCAATCATTTCCCCAACCTTTAACTGAATCCTGTTCTTGCCAAACTCCACCGGATTGCCAATACCGTAGATGCACGATACAGATGCCACCACAATGACGTCTCTTCTCCCGGTGAGCAGGGCGGAAGTTGCACTCAATCGAAGTTTTTCAATCTCTTCATTGATCGAAAGATCCTTTTCAATATAAAGATTGGAGGATGGAATGAAGGCTTCCGGTTGATAGTAATCGTAGTACGAGATAAAAAACTCTACCGCGTTTTCCGGAAAGAACTGCTTGAACTCACCGTACAACTGGGCTGCGAGTGTTTTGTTATGACTAAGAACCAACGTCGGTCTGTTGGTCTGCGCGATCACATTGGCAACTGTAAATGTCTTTCCTGAACCTGTTACACCCAGCAGCGTTTGGTGCGCCTCGCCTTCTCCTAATCCAGTAACTAATTTTTTAATCGCTGCAGGCTGATCGCCCGTAGGCACATATTCGCTCGTTAAATTAAATTCCATGGTGCAATTTCGGAGAAATGTTGCAGGTTACAAGGTGCATGTTGCAAGGAGGCTGACGCAAGTAGTTAGCCCAAGGACCCCTGCATTCTGGAACTAATGATTTATGTTCCTGCTTTTCCGACAAAAACTCAGTTATTCCAAATAGCCCAGCTCTTCTCTGCCTGTATGTGCAGCATCTCAAGTCCGTTCTTAATCGTGCATCCCATCATTTCAGCTTTTTGCAAGAATTTGGTTCGCGCCGGATTATAGATTAGATCATAGACAAAATGCGTGGGCTCGAGTTTTTCAAAATCGATGGGAGGCATTGAATTCGTGTCAGGGCTCATGCCCAATGGCGTTGTGTTGATAATAAGATTGGAGCCAGTGATGATGCCTGGATTTTTCTCCAGGTCTTCGTAAGTGTAATCGCCTTGTTTCTTCTTCCGCGAAACTGTTTTGAATTCAAGTGGAATTCTTTTTAATGCAGCCTGAACCGCTTTCGATGATCCGCCAGTTCCGAGAATCAATGCCTGGGATCCTTCAACATTTGGGAACCATTTTTCAAGTGATTCAAGAAAGGCATCACAGTCTGTATTGTAGCCCTTCAGCTTTCCTTCGTGAACTTTTATAACATTAACGGCCCCGATTGTTTTAGCAAATGGATCAATTTCGCTTAAGAATTTTATCACTTGCTCTTTGTATGGAATCGTCACATTTAATCCTGTCAATTCAGGATTATCTTTCAACAGAGCTTTAAGTTCATCAATATTGTTGAGAGGGTAGAGATCATAGTGATAGTCACGCAATCCATCATTAAAAAATTTCTCATCAAAATAAGCTTTTGAGAAAGAGTGACTGACAGTTGCGCCGATTAAGCCGAATTTTTTTTCCATTTACTTAACTTTTTGATTTTATAAATCCGGCAGTCTTTTCAATTGCCACTACAACAAATATTCCCAACGCCAGAAAAAGAATGGCGTGGAACAGCTGGGGGTCCCTGTCAAATTGACCAGGCCAAACACTTCTTCCAAATGCAGGCGTTTGGATTCCTGCAAGGTCGAGGCGAAATCCGGTGACTATTTTCCAGGGCCAGAGCTTGTTCAATGAGCCAATCATGATTCCCGCAAGCAGAGTTAACATTGGAAACCGGTAAAGGTTCAACATCAAGCTTAGTGCTCGCGAGAAGCCGACGAGGCCAGAAAAACAGCCTAAAACAAAAATGCTGATCACCGCAATGTTTAAGTTAAGGATGGATGTCATCATGTATTCGTATTTGCCGAGGAGCAAAAGAACGAAAATTGCTGAGATACCGGGCAACATTGTTGCGGAGGCCGTTAGGAAGCCACAAATGAATACAATGAGAAGATTGGTAGGTATTTCAGTAGGAGAGATGACGGTAAGGGTGTAGGCCAGGGCTATCCCGACAAGAAAGGTAAGTACCGTCACCATATTCCATTGTTTTACTTCCCGAAGGATCAGTGGCGTTGAAACGAGGATCACGCCAAAGAAAAAAGAAGAGATTGAGATAGGGTTATTCTTTAGAAAATAGCTCATAAATTTGAACAGTAACATAACGCTAGTGATGACACCAGCCATTACTGTGAAAAGAAAATTGCCATTGATCTTTTTCCAGAATGCAGCGAGTTGAAAACTAAAGAAAAGCCTGAGAGCGGTTCTATCTATTGCTCTGACTGAAAAGATAAGCTCTTCGTAAATACCAGTAATAAACGCAATGGTTCCTCCTGATACTCCGGGTATTACGTCTGCCGCTCCTATGCCTACACCTTTTAGATAAAGTAATAAATAATCTTTCGGTCTTCTCACTTCAATTTAATTTGTACAAACGTATCCGCCAGTTGGCAGGACAGACTTAGAAGTCGCGATATTAATCGATTTGAAAAGGAGGGGCTGTGTTATCTTTTTTTCGCTCCAGGCCAAGAAAATGAAGAAACGTATCGCCACGAAGGCCGAGACGAATTGTTTCTAACGGGATAATTTCTTCCGGTGCGATATTACCGAGATTAACATTTGCGCCTAAAAGTTTGATGAACCAAACTTGCTGGGCTTTCTGAGGAGCTTCCCAGATGATCTTTTCGAAAGGGATTTTTGTTAATATCTCTTGAACAAGTCCTGAACGAACTTCACCTGACGAACGGAATAGTCCTACGTTCCCACCTTCACGTGCTTCACCGATCACCTTCCATGCCCCCGCTTCAAGTTCCTTCTGCATTAAATCTATCCATTGATAAGGAGGGATGATCTTGTCAGCATCCTTTGAGCCTACTTCCGACAGAACCGTAACCTGCGGAGTTAGCTTTCTAATGTAATCGCATTTCTTATCGTGGTCCAGATCGATAGAACCGTCCGATACTTCGGCGAATTGGAGGTCATACTTATCCAGCAACTTGCGATAGTCATCAAATTGATTTCGGATAATAAATGCCTCAAACAACGTACCACCAAAATAACACGGTATGCCTGCGTCTTTATAAACCTTTAATTTCTCTTTTAGACGCGGAGTTACAAATGACGTAGCCCACCCAAGTTTTATGATATCAACGTGATCCGTACAATTACTTACAAA
>JBBRFP010000272.1:0-3896 GCA_038241465.1 Cytophagales bacterium
TAATCTGAGGGGGCTTTTGTGCAGCCTGAGCGTTCGAAACAATTGAAGGCAAAAGCAACATACCTCCACTGATGATGGATTTTTGAATAAACTCTGTTCTGTTCATAGAAATTGGGGTTTGATCTAAGTGTACTACGGCTGGCAAAATGATTAGGTCATATAAGGTATGTATGAATTTTTAAATTTATTTTAGCGGCCAGAATCTATGACAAACGATCCAGAACTAAGCGGAAAATACCTCGGTACCATCTCAACGGATTTTGTAAAAGTGTGCGACACGCTTAAAGAAGCGTCCTATCAAATCCGAAAGGCCGGCTTCGCATACCCCATCTTCCCCATTTCTCAGGATGAGGAACAGCCCATTGGTCAGTTACTAATTAAGAAAAATGAACAATCGCTGGCATGGAGTTACTACGCTTCATTCCTTGATGAATTCGTGCAACGCGAGCTGGTAGGTAAAGAAAAAGAGGATGAATTCAAAAGTGCGTATAAAGATCCAGATGAGTTCTGTTGTTTGTTTGTGATTGATAAGGCGTTCACAAGGTTTGTGTTTATTCCCTTTCCGGAAGATTAAAAAAATAATTTGAAAATAGCACGCTGTCCAAGTTCACATTTCATTTGATAGTGCTGCATCAATTCTTCAAATTAAAAATGATCCCACCCCTGCGCCTTCAACGGCACCACATTCTCACCTTTTGTGATCATCACATTCTGCCGGGCATCGGGGTGAATGTATCCAATGAAATGAATATCTGCATGGGTCTTGATCTTTTCGAAGTCGGCCTGCTTGATTGTAAATAGTAATTCGTAATCTTCACCACCGTTTAATGCACACGTGAATGGATCTAGTTTGAATTCCACCGCCGTATTGTAGGCGTTCTCATCAATTGGAATCTTGTCTTCAAAAATACGAACTCCAACATTTGAGCTCTTTGAAATGTGAAACAGTTCGGAGGCAAGGCCATCCGAAACATCAATCATTGAAGTAGGTTTTATATTCAGATCTGCCAGCTCATAAATAATATCCATGCGGGCTTCAGGTTTCAGCTGGCGACCAACAGCATACTCGTGGCTATCCAATTCCGGTTGCATTTCCGGGTTCGCCAGATAAACCGCTTTCTCTCTTTCGAGAATCTGCAAGCCAATATAAGCTCCACCCAGATCGCCCGTCACGCAAATAATATCCTTGTCCTGCGCGCCGCTTCGATACACTTCATTTCCTTTTTTAGTGCGGCCCAGCACACTCACAGAAATAATTAATCCTGAGGGCGAAGCAGTGGTATCACCTCCAACGAGGTCAACTTTATAATTAGCGCAAGCGGAACGGATTCCTTTATATAGTTCATCAACAGCCTCCACCGAGAACCGGTTGCTGATGGCAATACCTATTAATATCTGTTCCGGCTTTCCATTCATCGCGGCAATGTCAGAAACATTTACCGCTACCGATTTATAACCAAGATGCGCCAGTGGCATGTAGGAGAGATCAAAATGAATTCCTTCGATCAACATATCGGTTGACAACAGCATCACGTCCTCGCCTGCATCGATCACGGCCGCATCATCACCAATTCCTTTTAAAGATGATGGCTGTAGTAAAGAGGTGCTATTCTTAATCCTATCAATCAGGCCAAATTCACCTAAATCTGATATTTCTGTCCTTTTCTGTTCCATAAGTAACGACTGTTTAGCGGGCTTTCCGGTGGTTCGTCCGGCAAAAGTAAATGGATAACGTCACATTAACTCTTTTCGGGCCAATAGCTGGTATTTATGTGTGTCTAACAAAGATCATTATGAAAAATCAAATCATCCTTTTTGTAGTGGCTTTAATCATTTTTGCTGCCTGTGGCCCAAAGCCCTATTCCGAGACTTCTATTGGTAAAGAAAAGTGGCGTTATTATAACAAGACGCAATACGGATTACATCCGAAAAACGGTAACACATTTAGCAAGCACCGTTAGGGTTTCTTTTCCTGACAAAGTTCTATCAATACATTGTTGGTGGATTTCGGATGCATGAATACAATCATCTTATTGTCGGCGCCCGGCTTAGGAGCCTCCGCTAAAAGACGAAAGTCTTTATCGGTCAGATCTTTCATGTCATCTTCGATCTTGTCCACAGCGAAGGCTAAATGATGAAGTCCCTCACCGCGCGTTTCGAGAAACTTCGCGATCGGAGAGTTGGCATGAATCGATTCAATAAGCTCAATCTTTATTCCACCGACATCAAAAAAGGAGGTTCGTACGCCTTCACTTTTAACTTCTTCAGTTTTGTAGGGTGGTTTTCCTAGTAGCCTTTCGAAGAGAAGGTTTGATTTTTCAAGGTTCTTAACCGCAATGCCAATGTGCTCTAATTTGTCCATATCGCTTAAATTGATTGTTCTTTCGTATTTTTGTGTAAACTTTTACTGAATTCTAAGGGTTTTAAACCGATGGCAAAAGTAATAATAGAAACGGTCAGTGACGCACATGTTGAGGCAGCACGCATTCAGCAGCAGGTAAAGGACTACCTGGGTCTTCGGACGTCTGACCTTATTTTCGAATATGGTTCTCAAGACGGGAAGGTGAAGCTTGATCTGATAACGATCAATCCACGCCACAATCAGTCTTTTTTATTCCATTCCGAACAAGGCGCCGATAAAATTGACGCGCTGCGTAAGATGCTGGACTACGTTCAGAACTACAAGGAAAAAGAAAATTCATACACTATTCAATGGGTGGCAAAACCCGAGCAGGAGCTCCACACCTCCTATTTCAGGGCTGGAAATATCCTGGAGGCGCTTGAGAAGTTATATTATGCCCGCGACAGGAACACAATTACGGTTTTTAGTGTTGTATTGAATCCGGTGAGTTAGTGAATCGTTAACTGTTGACTGGGTCAATTAATGGACAATAGTTAACAAACAACATTTTTAAAAAAAAAGAAGATGATCAGTGTAACAGAAAAGGCTAAAGAAAGAATAATCGCTCTCCGCCAGGAAGAAGGACGTGAGCCTAATAATAATATTCGCGTCTCCGTAAAAGGTGGCGGTTGCTCGGGTCTGATGTATGATCTTAATTTTGACGATCAGGTAAAGCCTGTTGATCAGATCTTTGAAGATAAGGGGATTAAGATTTTAGTTGATAAGAAGAGCTTATTGTATCTATTAGGAACAACCCTTGATTTCTCTGATGGCTTGAATGGTAAAGGATTTCAGTTTGTGAATCCGAATGCGTCGAGGACATGTGGATGTGGGGAGAGCTTTGCTGTGTAAAAAAGTAATTGTTTTCAAAATGAGAGCCTCGATTTATCGGGGCTTCATTTTTTGGAGAAAATTCAATAAGAAGTTTAGAATTGACTACGTTATAAAAATTCTTCAATTCTCATCTCCTCAATTCTTCTATTCTAGTACCGCGATACACTTCAACTCAATCGCAATCGGTGTTGGCAAACAATTGATCTCTACCGTCGTACGACAAGGTTGATTGTCCTTAAAGTAATCTGCATAGATCTTATTGTACGTTGCAAAGTCATCTTTCATGTTGGTAAGAAAGACGGTCACATCAACGAGCTTGTCCCAGCTTGAGCCTGAATCTTCCAGGATGAGCTTCACATTCTTAAAAACAGAATGACATTGCTCTTCGATATCGTAGGATTCAATATTTCCCAGCTCATCCAATACTACACCTGGTATTTCTTTGGACCCACGCTTCCTCGGACCAACACCGGAAAGAAATAAAAGATTGCCAACCTTGCGGGCGTGGGGATAGCTTCCGACGGGTTCGGGTGCTTTGTCGGAGGAAATTGAATCGTTGCTCAAAGTTTGAATCTAATAGGTATTGTAAATCTTACTTTCACCGGCTTCCCATACAATTTAGCAGGTGACCAGTCTGGCCATTCTGAAACAATGCGTAATG
>JBBRFP010000273.1:0-3879 GCA_038241465.1 Cytophagales bacterium
GTGACAGGGAGATCATTAAGAGAGGTAGGAGTACTTTCATAGAGGGAACTTGTAAAAGAAGAAAGACAAAGGATTAAAAATTAAAAATTAAAGATAAAAGATAAAAGCTGAAGGCTGAAAGATAAAAGCTGAAAGTGGAGAAAGTCCACCCGCTGACGTTAGGTTACCGACTTTCATGCCGACCGAACAGTTTTGTCCTTCGTCTTTGAGCTTTAATCTTCCTAAATTACTTGTTAAAGATAACACCCAAAATGAAGTATTTCCTGCTTTGTGCTTTCTGTTTCGCCATCGTAGTTCCGAGCCGCGCACAATCATCATGGATTGAATGCGCCCAAGAAGCAGCCAAAGAGTTTACGGCGAATGCAAATAAAAAAGTTGACTATAATGAAATGATTCGCAGAGAGCAGTCGCTAAAGACTTGTCTTTCAGGAAAGCCCATGCCCGATTTCTCTGCAACGTCGCTTGACGGAAAAATCATATCACCGGAAGACATAAAAGGAAAAGTAGTCCTTGTCAATTTTTGGTTTATCGCTTGTGCGCCCTGCGTTAAAGAAATTCCTATGTTCAATGAACTGAATGACGAATATAAAGACTGTGGTTTCGTTATCTTGTCTTTTTCGCGTGATAGCAAGTTCGCCATTGACGAATTTATTAAATCAACGCCTATGAATTTTAATGTATTCGCATCCTCCTCAAAATTAATTGAGAATACATTCGGAGTTGTGAATGGTTATCCAACGAACATTCTCCTGAATAAAAAAGGATTTTTGGTGGAATACAGCACAGGCGGAGCGGTTGACGACATAGGCATCGCCCGAACAAAGGAAAAAATGAGACAACTTATTGAAGATCAATTAGCCGATAAGTAGGCAAACGCAAATTTGAAATTATAAAGCTGAAAGCTGGGTAACTGTTACACCTTGGAACCCTCGTTTTCGCGGCATTCGTCTATACATCTTCACTTTCAGCGTTAAGCTTTCCGCTTTAAGCCTCGAATGTCTTAAATTGCCTCTTCAACACAACACCCAAAATGAAGTATTTCCTGTATCTCGTCTTTTTTACCTTGAGCTTGGAATCAGCGTTTGCCGATCGTAAGGATAGTCTTGAAAATGCACTAAGCACCGCTCAGCGTGAAAAGAAGGTCAAGATAATGAACGAGCTTTTTCGCGAATATATTAACTCAGATCCGGTAAAAGCAATTGGGTTTACCCACGAAGCACTTAAACTTGCCACTGCCATCAATGATCAAAAAGGAATTGCTGCAGCATACAACAATATTGGAATCTCGTATAAGAATCAGGGCGCGCTTGATATCGCGTTGCAGAATTACACAAAGTCCGCAGCGATTTATGATTCATTAAAGAATGAAGAAGGTATTGCCACATCAAAAAATAATATCGCAAACATCTACATGCTGAAACGTGATTTCAGCAGAGCTCTCAAGTACTTTCAGGAATCCCATGGAGCCTTTATCGCGTTGGGAGATTCAAACAAAGTAATTGGATCACTGAATAATCTGGGAAACCTGCATAGCGAATTGGAATTATTTGACCAGGCCCTGAAATTCTATACTGAAGCCTATCAGATGAGTGCCCGGAAGGGTGATCAGTTTGCCGATCCGCTTACCAACATTGGTAATCTATATTACCGCCTGAAAAACTATCAGCGAGCGGTAGATTTTTATGGTCGCGCACTTGATATCGTAAAGAAACAAAATGACCAAATCAGCGAGCTTGGCTTACTGGCCAATATCGGCGAAGTCTACGCAACGGCTGGCCAGACTGCCGAAGCAGGGAAATATCTTGAACAGGCCATGCTATTGGCGACAGAACTAAATGCCGCTTTCTACCTGCCACAGATCTATAAAAGCATGGGAAAAAACTATTGGAAGCAGGGGAAGATGAAAGAAGCGTATGAGACAATGGTCAAATACGATGAGGCTCGCGAAAAAGTGTACGGAGAAGAAAGCAGTCGTCGCATTGCACAAATGGATGTAGCGCTTGAACTGCAGGAGCGTGAAAAACAAGTGGATGAACTACAGGCGAATGACAAGATCAAGACACTCCGCTTGAGAAATACGCAGATAGTGATCACCGCTATCGTCGTTGGTATCGTGGCGATTCTTGCATCGATTAATCTGGTGTATATGAGGAAGAGAATAAGAAAGAATCCATCATAGGTTAAAGGTTAAGAGGAAAGGATTAAAAGTTAATCGTTAATCGTTATCCGGAGCATTCCTACATTATTTAACGTACACCACCATTAATAATTTATAATTAACTATTAAACAAAAATGATCAACCAATCAGAGGCTCGACAGATACTCGAGTCAATGACTCAAAACGTGAGCCTCCTTCGGCACATGCGCACGATCGAGCTCGTGATGGAAGCATATGCTGAGAAACTAGGGGAAAATAAAGAAGAATGGGCCATCACAGGCCTGCTACACGATGCGGACTACGAACCGTTTCCAGAAAAGCATCCCCAGGTGATTGTTGAAAAATTAAGACTCATGGGTGAAGAAAAAATAGCCCATGCGATATCTGCACATTACACGAAGTGGGGAGTTTCATATGACACTCTTCTTGACAAAGGACTGCTGGCATGTGATGAACTGACTGGATTCGTAGTCGCCTGTGCGCAGGTCCGTCCAGAAGGGATTTCCACCTTGGAGCCCAAATCAGTCATTAAGAAACTTAAAGACAAGGCGTTTGCCGCCAAGGTGGACCGGGAAGAAGTCTATAAAGGTGCCGAGCTGTTTGGGGTGGAGCTTTCCGCGCACATAGCCTTCATTATTGATGTTTTAAAGAAAAATAAGGAAGAATTAGGCATTTAAGAGCGGGAAAATCGAAGGTTTATTTTTGTGAATTGGAATGATCTCTTACCTTTGAAAAAGCTTTAAAACAATAGATTATGTTTTTTGATCAGGTAGCAGGTGACGGCGCAAATTTATTCATCCTTATTGTAGCCCTACTAATCGGATTTGTCAATGCACTTGGCTACGTGGATTCACAGCGCGTGAAAAAGGAACAGGACGAGAAAGGTCAAGGAAATTGAACGTGGTAATGTATTGACGTGTTTTTCTTGAAAATATCAGACCCTCGGATGAGGGTTTTTTTATGTTCAACCCTCTTGGTCCCCCGCTAGCACCTACTTTCCGCCACCTTGGTTGGCAGGCGCTGGCGCCACAACGTAAGGAGACTTGTAGGCCTTTTGAAATTCTTTTACTCCCTCTTCCCCTTTCTTGTAGAAGTTCTCATTGTAGAACGACAGGTATTGATGGAACTCTTCAGGTTTCTTATATCCCGGAACAGGAGCGATCATTTTGAAGTCTTCATCCAGAAAAACAACGGTAGGATACGACAATTGGTTATTCAGCAACGCTGCTGCCATTTGATGCACGCCACTATTTCCCTGCGGGATAAACTTAAAAGTAGTGCCACTGAAAACGATATCACCTCTTTGTTCTGCATCGAACTTCACGGCGTAGAATTTTTCATTTAACAGCGTGGCAACATGTGGCTCGCTGAAAGTATTCTTATCCATCACCTTGCACCACCCACACCAGTCGGTGTACACATCGATAAATATCTTGCGCTTTTCTGTTTTTGATTTTTCAACAGCCTCTTCAAAGGACATCCATTTTACCGGCCCTTCGTGAGTCTCCTGGGCCCACGCACGGCTCGTGACCATCATCAACAGTGGAAACAGATATTTTTTCATCGATTTATAATTCGTTCCAAAACCAGATAACAAAGGTAAATAGAAAAGAGGTTCCTTAAAACCATATATAATTAACGGGCGGCTGGAGTAACCATTGTGCCTGTGGATGGTATTACTGTACGAAAAGACCGCCAATTATGTTCGACTTTGAACAAT
>JBBRFP010000274.1:0-3870 GCA_038241465.1 Cytophagales bacterium
GTGTTACTCTCCCCCTGATACCAGATAGCGCCGGCAATCTGATAAGGTACCAACGGGCGGATCATCGCATTGTAAACAACACCCGGTTCTTTGGGCCAGCCATCTTTTTGCAACAACATATCAGACGATTTTTTCAATGCCGGATTGCTTTCAACTTTAGCTTTTGGCGTCCATACTTCAGCCGGTGTCCCGCCCCAGCTTACGTTGATCAACCCGAACGGCACTTTTAAGTCGGCATTCAATTTCTTTCCGAAGAAGTATCCAACGGAGCTGAACCCTTTCATTGTTTCAGGTGTACACAACTTCCATTCACCTTCGCCATGAACTTGCTGATCATCGGCACCAGATTTATTAACATTGAAAAGGCGAATGGCTGGAATATCGGCGTTAGGCATATCCGCCTTAGCATCAAGCACTCCGTTGCTGACACTCCACTCCATATTTGATTGGCCGGAACAGATCCAGACTTCTCCAATCATTACATCGTTGAGGATGAATTCATCTTTTCCTTTGATCGTAATGGTGTATGGCCCTCCTGCTGTTGGAGTTTTCAAAGAGACTTTCCATGAGCCAGTATTGGTAGCTTTCGTTTTAACTTCTATCTTATCACCCCAGCTTCCAGTCACAATGAGCTCTTCACTCGGAGAAGCCCAGCCCCAGATTGGAGCATCAGATTGTTGCTGAAGCACCATGTGATCTCCAATGACGGCGGGGAGGCGGAGTTGAGCAATAGCGTGGCAAGTAAATGCGAGAATGACGATTGTAAATACAAGTACTCTTTTCATTTGTAGTCCCTTAAAGTCAAAGCAAATTAAATAATAATGGTTAATTCCGGTTATCACGCAAACTGAATTTATGTGAACGACTTTGGTTACCACTTGTTATGATCTGCAAAATGAAATCAGCTAATTTGATTACTAAAAATAAGCACATTCCGTTTTGATGGCCCAGAAGTGTTGAATCAATAGCAAACGAAGCGCAAATGCATTCTAAAAAACATAGTTCAAAGATCACAATCCCTGAAGGGGCGACGTCTATTTAGCGGCAGGTGAAGCCTGTCGATTAAAAAAAGTAGGCAAGTCAAAAGTCCGGTCAGGGCGAAGTTTCAACGCGGTAGTATTATGCGTAATCAAATTATCAATTGATCTTCTTCAGCCTCTCCACCATTTCAAACACCGCCGGACAAACCAGCGTATTCTTAAACGTCAGATCCATGATCTGCACCATCTTCTTTCGGTTGGTGTGTGGATATTCCCTGCAGGCTTTCGGGCGGTCGTCATACACCGAACAATAATTATCAGGGCCAAGAAAAGGACAAGGTGAAGAAGTCAGGACGTAGTCTTTGTCCTCGTCTACCTTTAAATACTTACCAATGAAATCACCAGGCTTCATGCGAAGGCGTTTAGACAATCGCTCAATATCATTCTGGTAAAAGATAGGACTTGTGGTCTTACAACAATTCGCACAATCAAGGCAATTGATCTTTTCGAAAACTTCATCGTGAAGTTTATGAAAGGCATCGTCCACTTTTCGGGGATCCTTCTGCTTCAATGACGAGAGAAATTTCCTGTTCTCTCCCGTCTTGTTTTTAGAAAGGTCACCAAACTTTTTCAGGTTCATTCCACAAAGGTAGCATGAAAAATAAAAGGCCGGACTATTGGAAGCCCGGCCCTATTAGAAAGAAAATACCCCCGAATTATCTTCCTGACACCATAAATTCTTTTCCTCCAGGCTTTGATACACTATCCACATTGGTTACGCGCGCGAAGAAGGCTTCGTTGAGTGCGTGTACAATCTGTGTGATATATTCTTTGTGCTGACTAACAACAACATCTCTTTCGCCTTCTGCTGTTGTAATACTCACGGCGTATCGTTCCCTTGTAAACATCATCCAAAGGGCACCAATTAATAACAACACAATCCCTGCGCCAATTGCCACCTGATTGGCGGTCAGCCATTGATTGAAAATAGCCATATCTGGTAGAGCTGTCGCAGGGATCAAATTCGCGGCACCTATTACTTCCAGCAAGGCACCTAACACCAGCAACGTATAACAGGTAACCCGTGAAGGGGGCAAAATAGAGAAGTGATGCTTGGTGATCCCGTCAAGAGAATACCCTTTCTTTCTTACTTTAAGCATATCACTGGTAACTGTTACATCGTGACCATCTGTATATAATATATTTTCATTTTTCATAGCAATGTTATTAAGCTCTCTTCTGATAGTCTAGTGAACAGTCCTCACAACAAAAGCGAAATTTCATGCCAGAATGGAATGAGTGATGAGTAGCGTTATGCGTCGACAAGGCGTCGCACCTAGCGAAAAAAAATATTATTAAAGTAAGAATGTGGAATTATTTCAACGACACTATTTGCTTACTCGTCCATGGACCAATCATAAGGCCATTGTCGAGAAATTCATGAGGCTTGAAAAGCAATAAATTGTAAGGCCCCAAACCCGGCCATCGGCTTATTTTTCTTTGCTCCCTTTGCGAGAACCAGTCCAGATAACTTTTCCTTTTTATTCCTTATCCTCTTTTTTCGAAGGAGCTATCAGCCTGTAAACAAGCCATAAGAAACCGACTACTATTGGGATTGCTATAATGGCGGCAATGATTTTCATAACACTTGCATTATCGGTAACAAATATTTTTATACGGACAATAGACGCAATTCTTCGTGTTCTGGGTTTGATCAAACGGCACTTCGGAGTTATAAATTTCTTTCAGCAAGTCATTCAACCCATTCGTGAATTTAGGAAAGTGGATGCGTACATCCTTCACCAGGACCTTTGCCATTTGATGGCCAAAAATGAACTCACTCCCGAACAGATTTTTTCTGTTCATCAATCCCGGTGTTAAAATTCCCACATCCGCAGACATCCCTTTGTTCGTTTCATTGGCAAACAACCAAGCATACAAAAACGTTTGAAAGACTGCCTTGTTTCGCTTCTCCTCGCCATTAAACAATGATTCAATGCTGTCGAAATCGAGTTCATCACTCCCGGTCTTATAATCGATTATCCTGATCTCTCCGTTCCTACTATCGGCCCGATCTATCTTTCCGCTCACTTTTACGACAAGGTTGCCACTCAGTGGAACATCAACAGCTATGTGGGTTTCGAGCCGCTCAATCGTAAACGGCGCATAGCTATAATCCATTCTGACAATTCTTCTTACAAAATCTCCTACAATCTCTTTCACTACTACACGCTGACCTTCATACTCAACTTCTTTAGCGGGATCAAGATGATAGTGTTCCTGAAATGCGCGGTCGATCAGGGCGTCGATCCTCGCATCTGGATCGGCAAGATCCTCTTTATCGACTTTACCTTTCTTCCTATTAAATAAATCCTCGTAGAACCAATGAACGATATTGTGCAAAAGATTTCCAAAGACACGGGCATCAAGATCCTCTTCCACTTCATCTGGTTCTCTCAGTTGAGCGAGATGTTTTAAATAGAACCTGAGCCTGCATTCTATATAATCGTTAAGTGCAGAGGGCGAAAGTGCCTTGCTACCTGATTGTAGATATCTATCCAATAGCTTCAGTACGTCAGGCGTTTTCCGAATGGTAACAGGCTTTGCTGTATTGATCTCAATAGGATTGTGAAGCACAAAGGATTTTATCGGTATGCCTGACTCGTACACCAATTGCTGCACATAGCGACTCATCTCCCCATCTCCCAGAATATCAGGTTCAGTATTGTAATAGAGATGAACATTTTCAGCTCGCTGCAGTAGCCGATAAAACAAATACGCATAGATGGCGTCCTGATGTTCGTAGGTAGGGAGATCATAAGCACGGCGAATGCTATGAGGAATGTAGGAGCCCTGTTTGGCAGAAGCCGGCAACATCCCTTCATTCAAT
>JBBRFP010000275.1:0-3863 GCA_038241465.1 Cytophagales bacterium
TACGCCGTACGTTCTTGCTGATCAGTACCGTGATTTGTCAATGAGTACGACAACACCTATTCACACGGGAGAACAGATCTACCTGCGGGAACATTTCAAGGAGCTGTTCGAAAAACAAGCAGTTCGGGTGGTGGGTCCAGACCCGGCGGATGTCGGAGGTATTGCCGAAATGAAATGGATAGCAGAATATGCAGAGTTGCATGGGGTTCAAATGGCTCCTCACGGTGTTTTCGATGGACTCTTAGGTCTTGCTGCCCATGTACAATGCGGTGCGGCAATGCCTGAAAATTTCATTGCCTTTGAATATCCGGTCGCAGCCCCCGAGTGGTACGATATGGTGGAAGGTCTGCCAGACCCCATTGTAAAAAAAGGACTTATTGACGTTTGGGATCGTCCTGGTATGGGCGTTGATATCAAAGTTAATACGGCAAAGAAATATCTCAGCCCCGAGGATAAGAATTTCTTTGATTAGAAATAAGATGCCATAGATGACACTGATAAGCTTCCTTAAAAAATCAGTGTCATCCGTGGCTAAAGTTGCCATCAGTTATAGTTTACAACACATTCCATTCCCCTTTTAAATTCCTCGTCAACATACCATTGGCGACATCATCCTTCAGAAATTTTTCCTTCTTCGGATTCCAATCCAGCGAACGCTTCAGCTCGTAGGCTATATTCCCAAGGGTGCAAACCGAAGCAGTTCGATGACCTACCTCCACATCGCTGATCGGGCGGGTACGATTCTTTATTGCCTTCAGAAAATCAGCATAGTGATTATCACTGAAGTAAACATGTTTTTCACCGACGCCTATGACTTTGTCTTTCAAGGTTAGATTCGGCGATGTTTCCAGCTTTCCGCGTTGTATGTCAATCTGGCCTTCGGTTCCAATGAAACGAACCGCATTGTTGATTTCAAAATTCTCATGCGTCATCGTGATACCGTTCTTGTATAGATAGGTGAGGAACTGAACATCTTTTCCGTTGGGAGGCGTAATCTTCACAGGTCCGCTGTTGTCTTTATCCAATGCCCATTGAGCAATATCAAACATATGAGCACCCCAATCAGTCATGCCGCCACCGCCAAACTCTTTGTAACTGCGCCAATGCGCCCAGACATCCGTCTGTGGCAAAGGTGCAAGCTCACTGTTAAAGTTGGACATGGCATTCGGCCCGATCCACAAATCCCAGTTTACGCCAGCGGGTATGGTTTCAGCAGGCAGTGTGTAGGGTATGGGAGGTCCGCCAACATTAACTTTCACTGTCTTGATGTCTCCGATGTATCCATTGCGAATCAATTCCACAGCCTGTCGAAACTCAGGCCATGAACGTTGCATGTTGCCGGTTTGAAAGACGCGTTTATTTTCTCTTGTTGCTTTGACCATTGCTCTGCCTTCCGCTATGGTCAGTGAAAGCGGTTTTTCACAATACACATCTTTACCGGCTTTCAGGGCTTTGATCGCCATCACACCGTGCCAGTGGTCTGGCGTAGCGATTACTACAGCGTCAATTTCTTTCATAGCCAATAGTTCACGAAAATCTTCCATCATTTTTATGCCGTTGTAAGATGCCGTCGCTGACTTCTCAGCATAAACGGCGTTGGCCCTCTCTACGAAGAGCCTGCCTTTCTCACCGTACACTTCACTGGCAGCAACCACCTGAACCATACCAGTGGTGTGAAAGGAATTTCTCAGACTTCCGGCTTGCCTGCCGCATCCTATAAATCCCAGGTTAATCAAGTCGCTCGGCGCAATGTGTCCGGAACCTCCCACTACGAAACGTGGAACAATAGAGAATACAGAGACTTGCGCAATCCTTTTGATGAATTTACGCCGCGTTGTTGTTGTGTCTTTCATGAATACAATATACAAGGAATGCCGATCCCGATAACAACGGGAGAAAGGAAAATGACCTCTTTCGCCGTCAAGATTCTAAGACACGAAGGACTCGCTAAGGATTAACATGGGATAGTTTCGCACGTCAAAATATCAAATCCAAAATGTAAGAGCTGGCGTTCTGAATGAACAATCTATTTGAAATTTCTCCCTTCGGGAAAAATATTTCCCTGAACAATTTCATTTTCCTGCGTTTTCTTTTTCGGGAAGGGTGATGTTGTTTCATCGGAGCGTGAAAGTGGGTTTAAGATGATATCATCTTTTTGAGATCCCACAAGTTGTTGAAGCAGTCGGGAGAAATTATAACAACGTCTTACAATGACGTGAATGATTTCGCCTTCATATTGCAATTTGCCCTCTACCATCAGTAACCTGGATTGTATAATCTCCTTCCGGTATTGATCAAATAATTTCGGAAACACCACCAGGTTTGCCGTTCCTGTCTCGTCTTCAATCGTGATGAAGCAAATTCCGGAGGCTGTGCCGGGCCGTTGCCTCACAAGAATGAGTCCCGCTACTTTTACATAGTCACCGTCTTTTGCCTCCATTAAGGATGCAGTGGTACGAATGCGAAGTTGTTCAAGCTGATCACGTACAAAGCTTACCGGATGAGCCTTCAACGACAACGTGGTGGAGGCATAATCCTGAACCACATGCTCGGAGAGTGACATGGATGGAAGTGCAATATCTTTTTCCAGTGATTCATGCAATGCTTCAATCGTGAACAGCGCTTTCTGCTGATGATCTTTTGTTGACATTTGCCAAAGAGCCGTGCGCCTGTCAAAGCCGATAGAACGAAATGCATCTGCATCCGCCAGGTTCTCCAACGCCGATTCCGATAGGCCAATGTCGCGAAGCTGGTGGATAGAGGTGAACCCTGATTTACGCTCATTCATAAGCAGCCTCATGTCTTCTTCCCGTAAACTTTTTACCTGCCGAAAGCCAAGACGTAAAGCATAATACTTTCCTGATCGCTCCTCCAGCTTGTTATCCCAATCGGAAAGATTGATGTCAACCGGCCGCACTTCGACGCTATGCTTTTGCGCATCAATCACTTATTGTGGAGGCTGGTAAAAGCCCATCGGCAGGCTGTTCAGCAAGGCACAACTGAATACGTCAGGGTAATAGCACTTGAGCCAGGAAGAAACATAAACGAGCAAGGCAAAGCTTGCCGCATGACTTTCCGGAAATCCATAGGAACCAAACCCTTCCAGCTGCCGGAATACACGCTGTGCATATTCCACCTTGTAGCCGTTAGCGATCATTCCCTTTGTCAGCTTATTTTCGAAATAGGAGATCTTTCCTTTCGACTTAAAGGTCGCCATCGCTCTGCGCAACTCATCGGCTTCTGTTGGAGAAAAACCTGCTGCCACAATCGCAATCTTCATCGCCTGCTCCTGAAAAAGAGGAACACCCAATGTTCTTCCAAGAATCTTTTCCAGCTCGGGTGACGGATATTCAACTGCTTCTTCTCCGTTTCTCCGACGTAAATAGGGATGCACCATGTCTCCCTGTATCGGGCCAGGACGAACAATGGCTACTTCTATTACTAAATCATAAAAGCATTTCGGTTTGAGTCGTGGCAGCATAGACTGCTGTGCCCGGCTTTCGATCTGGAACACACCGATCGTATCCGCATGGCTTACCATATCATAGACAGCAGGATCATCCTGAGGAATATTCGCTAATGTGAGATCCAGATCATACTTCTGTTTGGCGAGGTCGAATGCTTTGCGAATACACGTGAGCATTCCGAGTGCTAGCACATCAATCTTCATAAAGCCCAATGCATCAATATCGTCCTTGTTCCATTCGATGTTCGTACGATCTTCCATGCGTGCGTTAAGGATCGGACATAGATCCGAAAGCTTCCCTTGCGTGATCACGAATCCTCCTGTATGCTGGCCAAGCTGTCGTGGAAATCCTATGAACTGATCCGTGAGCTGCAACACTTTATGAATTGTCTTATCT
>JBBRFP010000276.1:0-3862 GCA_038241465.1 Cytophagales bacterium
GATAACACCTTTGCGAACGGAACTTGATAATTCCGCTATTGCATCTGGCGAGCTTTGGCCTGTTTTGGTATTGAACTGTTTGAAGGCATCTAAGTATAGTTTCTGAGCATTAAATTCAGGGTGATCTCGCTCAAGGTCTTCCGCCATTTCATCTGTCTGGGTTTGATGTAGATTGAAATCGCCATCGTCTGCTACAAATAGTATTTCCTTTCTCCATTCGCCATAAGCTTTTGTGTCATACTGAATGATCTTATCGACCATGATTCTTGCATCTTCAATATTTCTAATCGGTAACCGACCAACGCCGATGTCAAGCGTGTGATTTTCAACAGGATCCTCTCCCCAGTTGCCTTCATTGAGCTCAAGAAATCCATAATAATCATCGGAGGAATACGTTTCCAGCGGGCTTAGTGAATTTCGTGATTGATAGATGGGGACAAAGTTTTTATTAAAAGTCAAATAATTTTTATAGTCATACGATCCTCGTCCGAAAAGCAAAAGATTTTTGATTCCGGAACCCTTGGAATACAGATATCGGACAGCGTCACGAATGGCTGTTACATCCTGCTTGCCACTGGAGAACTCGTTATAAATCTCGTTGGTAGTAATCACCTCGACTTTGATCGAGGATACTGATTCGCGATGAGCGGCCAGTCGTTCCGCTTCCAAAATAAATTCAAGCGGCGTTACGATGAGCATATCAACCGATGAAATAGAATGAATATCTTGATTTGGTACTTCGCCTTCAGATACCGGAGTAGGATAATTTCTATCTGAAACTGCTACATACTTTCTTAGTGAGCTGGAATTTGCACCAAACGTACACGTCGTTCCATTAATAACGGACTGCTGAACAGAAGCGTTAAAGGCATCTGTGACATCCCACACAAATCCCCCCGAAGGCATCAAATTAATGGTAAATTGAGAGGTCGGCTGTCCAAGACTTTTGATGGATTGAAAAATAGTCTGATCTCCATACAGCGCCAGTGCTCTTTTTGTATGCAGTAAAATATAATCAAGGTAGCCCACTGATCGGCCACTGGAAGCTTTGACGAATTTAATCTTAATATCCTGATTGGTACGTGAGGGGGCACCGACCAAAGCCGAGTTAACGATAAGCGTATCGGTTCTCTCAGATCCCTTCACCGAGTATTGAGAATTAAAGATGGTGTCAATACTCTGCTCGCCAATTTGAAAATCATTAACGAATACCTGAAACTTGGAAAGTTTGGCAAAGGATTGACCCATTACAGACGAAACAACTTTGAATAATGAGTTTTGTACGATACCTGGTATTTCAAAACGGATCGTATATTCTGTTTTTGAGTCGAATTGCTCACCAAACCAGTCGCGGCCTGAATGCAATTCGTTTGTTTTCTCGGATTCGTAATACGACAGATAATCGAACTCATTAACAGAAGGAAGGCTTCCGCCAATGCTTTCTGTTAGAGGCATTCTCTTTCCAGCATTAGTCCCGACAGAAATAAAATAGTAATTTTTATCCGCGTAAATATTATTCTGAAATTGAAAGATTCCTTTTGATGGTATCAGTTGATATGCATCCGGACCCTGTCCATAAAAGAGGATGTAGTCGTCTCGATTAAACTTTTCGTCATCGGCACCTTTCAGATAAATCCCAATTTGTTGCAGATCATTGATCCGCGCCGTACTGTTAGCCTGTGGTAGCATTCCGTTAACGCCTGCATAAAGTTTTATATTTTGAGGGTTAATAACATCAGGATTAATTCCTATTTTTTTTAAAAGCTCATAGTCAATTTTATAAACACCATCGTTCGCAACCGATAGTTTATACCACTTTCCGGACGAAAGCACGGATGGCTGAGCTTGGGCAACCAGAACCCCTGAAAACAAAAATATCAGTAAAAAACGCTTCAAAATCTCAGATTCTAATCCAGCGAGTCAATAACGACAAAGCTATATATAAAAGTATAATGAACGGGATAGCAGAAGCCTGCCAAAAACCCACTAGTAATACGGCAACTCCAATAAATGTAAGCCGCAACTTATTATCCACCCATCCGAAGTTTTTGAACTTGAGCGCAAATAATTCTAAAGGGCAAACCAATAAATAGGAAAACATTAGCGTGATGACTATTAGAAAAACATCCCAGGAGATGAATGTGTCAAATGGACTTTTAAGGAATACAAGTGAGGTGATGAAAAGAGCGTTCGCTGGTGTAGGCACTCCGATAAAAGAATCGGTTTGATTTTCATCGATATTAAATTTTGCAAGACGCAGTGCGGAAAAGATTGTAATTGAAAATGCTAAGAATGGGAGGTATGGACTTGGTGAGATGGTTGCGATCATCCTGTACATTAAAACTGCAGGAAGCAGTCCAAAGCTCACAATGTCTGCAAGAGAATCGAGTTCTTTCCCAATGGGTGAGCTCACATGCAATAATCTCGCGACAAAGCCGTCAAAGAAATCGAAGATGCAGGCAGCCCAAACAAAATAGGCGGCGTAAGCAATGTTATCGGGGAATGTATCTTCCGAATTCAGTGTGAGGATTATGCCGACACAACCGCAAAGGAGATTTGCACATGTAAGGGCATTCGGTAAGTGACGTAGTATTTTCATTTTAAAGAAAGTGCGCAGAATGGATTGTTAACTTTTTCTTCGCCTATTGTTGTGGCAACGCCATGCCCCGGATAGACAACGACTTCATCAGGAAGGTTGAATAATTTTTTCTGGATACTGGAAATAAGTGTTTCAAAATTTCCTCCTGGCAGATCAGTCCTCCCAATTGAATGATAGAATAATACATCGCCCGCAACGATGAAATGCTGTTTTGGCTCATAGAACCCTACGTGACCTGGAGAATGACCCGGAAGAAAAATTATGCGTAGAGAACTGCTTCCGAAATTTATAAGCTCACCTTCTTTGAGCTCACCATCGGGAAGCGCTTCGCTATAAAGAGGGAAGCCATAATTTGAAGAATAGGATGATACCGCCTTCAACACTTTTGTTTCATTAGGATGGATAAGAAGCGGGGCATTGTAAGAATTCTTTACAAATTCGTTTCCCAATACGTGATCGATATGGCAATGCGTATTGAGTAATAATTTAACAGTGAGCTTTTTCTCCGCGATGAACTCTTTTAGCTCTCCTTGTTCTTCCTTTTCATAGCAACCTGGGTCGATCACTACTGCTTCACCTGTCGAGTCGAAAAGGACATAGGTGTTTTCCTGAAAGGGATTAAACGTAAACGATTGAATTTGAATCATGGGGGACAAATTTACCACTTTTAAGGGGTATAAAATTGTTCCTCCAGCTCGTTTATTGAGATTACCGACTACTGGGGATGGATACGGTATAAAGTATTGGTTGGCTTTGGTAGTAAATTTCTGTTTCGATAGAATAATGATCTGACAAATCCTGATGATTTTCATGCCAGCGTTGCTGGTAGACAGTAATTTTTCGAGCGGCTGATTTTACGAACGCTTGGTTAGCCCTTATTAGGATATAGTCTATTAGATCTTGCTCACCTCCGGTACCAGATTGCATATCGTTGCTCACTCCGTCAAAGCTGTATTTTCGTTCACTACTTAACTCTCCATCATCGGCATTGAGTGTTTCAAGCATTGACTGATAATTTCCATGAAGATCATGCCGTTCGATGTTAAAATCTCCACAAACAATTTGGGGTATTCCGGGACGTTGGTATTTGTTGAGCAGTCGCTCATTGATCTCAGCGCATTGACTTTGCCTGCGCCACTCGTCCCCTCCATTTTGAAGATGCGTTCCTACAATTTGTACAGGGTTATTGTTTATAATGATCTCAACAAGCAGCGCTCCTTTCCGTGATAGAGCATCGGCACCATGTTGTGTGCTGAATATAAT
>JBBRFP010000277.1:0-3850 GCA_038241465.1 Cytophagales bacterium
TTTTCTGTGGTATCTTTTCCCTTAAACCAGTCGAATCCATTAACCTGCGTAAATGAGTTTGGTTCAAAAATTTGCGTGAGCTTTGCAAAATAAAGAAACGACGCTCCTTTATAAATTCCTACTTCAGCAATGTGTCCCGCAATTCCCAACGTGTTTTTATAACATTCATAAAAGCTGAGGTAACGTGATAGTGTCTGTGATCCTGTGAAACATGGATAATAATGTATAAAATCCTCCACCTCATAATTAAGGCTTTTGATCTTTTTTAAACCCTCGTAATAAGGCTCTTTTCTGTCAGCATGCTTGCTTGACTCAAAATCTCCGGGAACGTAATCTTTGTCTTTTTTCACTTTATGCAATTTGATTTATTGATCCATTTTTAAACTGAGCTTGGCGAACCCGAAGCCGTTTTTTCCAAAACCATCGCCATTATAAAAAAGAAACACTTCGGAACCAATTTTAATAACAGCGGGATAAGCAACCATTGTGCTGTCCCAGCCATTGCTGGAAATAGTGATACCCGCCATAGCATCGTTTCTGCTCCATGCCCGAAGATCTTTGGACTTAGCATACCCGATCTTATATGCTTCACTCCCATCTCTGAAATTAACACTACCCCTGTAGCAATACCACATGTGATATTCACCATTTAACTCAAGAACCGTGGGCTTTGTGATAGCCTCAAACTCGTCATGCTGTTGAATCACAACCTTCCCAGTTTGATTCCAGATTTTTCCATCATCAGATGAGGCATACTTGATGTCATAAGCGTGCTCAAGCTTGTCGTTAATTGAATGCCAGGCAGTGCCGGAACAATACCACATATGCCATTTACCGTTGAAATATACTTCCGGTGAAGTTGCGGAGTAAATCTCAGTAGGCGTTCTGTCAAGCACTGGTCCTTGAAATGCTTTCCTGAATGTGTCTCCACCATCTTCACTGATCGCCAGACCTGTGTAATTGTTGTACGGCACACCGACGCTACGGCACCAGCCACTATAGTATAAATACACCAGTCCATCCCTACTTATAATTGAACTTTGCATGATGCCATGCTGATCAAACGTGCCTGGTATGCCCAAATCGAGAATGGGCTTATCATGGACATAAAGAACTCGGGTAAGATCGTTCAGATCAAGGTCACAAAAGGTTGTTAGTGTGAGATCCTGACGCGGTCGCGTTGCAAAATACACCCTCAGGCGATCCTCCTTGAGCAACAACGTCGGCACCTGAGCGTGAGAAGATGACCAATTGATCCTTTCAATCAGTCCTTTTACCTGACCAATCTTTATCCACTCCATATATTATAGACTTGAAAAACTGGACATTCTTAAAAACTGGCTGCTGTCTAAACGAATGGGTTTGCTGGATTCTGCGATGACTACTTTTTTGTCATCAAGATTCTTTGTCACAAGTGTATTCGCACCAAGAAAACACTCTTCTCCAATCGTGACACTATGCCCTACGGTTGCATTCACCGCCAAAAAAGAATTCCTACCCACGGTTACGTTCCCAGAAACATTACAACAGGAAGTCAGCCAGCAATTATCCTTAATAATCGAATGGTGACCGACCATAGCACCACTCCAGATAAATACATTCTTGCCAATGGTAACATTCGGATGAATGATAGCGGGCGACATTATAAAACAATTGACGCCTGTGACCACATTCATTGGCACGTTCGCCTTCGGGCTAATAACCGATACAAGATCATATCCCTTGCTGATCGCTTCGTTGCATTTTGACTCTCTTACTTTGCTCAAGTCATGATATCCTACCGCGATAAACATATCGTACTTTGCTGACGGATATTCCCTTTCGACGTGATCAAAAGAGACAACCGGAAGTCCATGAAATGCTTCCTGCGTTTTATACTTCTCATCTACAACAAACGCCGCAACCTTAAATCCACACTCTTCAGTTGCGTAATAAAATATCACGTCTGCTATTTTTCCTATTCCGAAAATGACAAGATCCTTTTTCATTTGATAGCCTCTAACTGTTTACGATCAATTTTTCCATTCCGGTTTTTTGGGAGCGCCTCAAGCACATGAATCTTCGGAATCATATAAACCGGGAGAATGGCCTTTACATCGCTCAAAATCTCTTTAACATCCTTACTATTTTCGGCTACTGAGATAAATGCTTTTATCTGTCCAAGCTCCGGTGTTAGCCGTTCGTAAATAACACCCACTTCGTTGATATAACTCAAGCTGCTAAAGGCCGCTTCCACTTCCTCAAGTTCGATACGGTAGCCCATGTGTTTGATCTGATTATCCGATCTACCTTTGAAATACAGATAATTATTTTCAGCACGTTCTACGATATCTCCGGTCTTATACATCCGTTCGCTAAACCTTTTCATGGGATTCTGAACGAATGATTTAGCCGTGCGGTCAGCATCATTATAATAACCCAGCCCTACGCAAGGGCCTGTCAGCGCCAATTCACCATAGTTTGGATTTTCTTCTGAAAGTGCCAGTATTTCGTATCCGAAGTTCGGTGCAATATACCCAAGAGGTGCCAATTCGGACATGTTTTGAAAATCCCGATGCGTAATAAGATACGACGAACAAATGCAGGTACATTCAGTGGGCCCGTAAACGTTGAACAACTTCGTACGTTCACCGAGGAGATCGAACAACTGTTTCAGCTTATTCTTAGGGAAACCTTCGCCGCCGAAAGCAATACGCTTGATCGATTTAAAATCTTCTTTCGTCAGTGCCTTTGTTGTAAGCAAATAAACAAGAAGTGAAGGAACCGAAAACCAAATGGTACAATTTGTATTATTGATGGCCTGAACAAGTGATTTGGTATTCTTTACAATGTTCGCGTTTAAAGGCACCAGCGTTGCTCCCGAAAATAGTGAAGTATAAAAATCAAATACAGAGTTGTCGAAATAGATTGGATTAACATTGGTAAAAACATCGCTTGAGGTAATCCCGAATGTTTGCTGTCCCCATTGAATGAAGTTGAGAACATTGTTATGACTCATGACAGCTCCTTTGGGGAAGCCCGTTGAGCCCGAAGTAAACATCAAGTAGGCAGGGACACCGCCATGCACCTCGATGGAACTTTCAGGATTGGCTGGACTAAACTGGTTGGTATCCTTTGTGAACTCTGGCAACGAATAATTAATAATTGGCGTTTGCGGAAATAAGGTCGTGATTTCACCAATGACGGTATTGCTCTCACTGTCGTGAAGGATCATTTTCGGATCACAGGTTGCCACGATCTTTCTGAGCCGCTCCCATGGATTGGTATTATCCAAATTGGTATAGGTAATTCCTGCCTTCAAACAAGCGAGCATCAGCGCATAAGCCTCAGGTGATTTATCGTTAAACAAGGCGACCACATCTCCCTGACGAATATTTTTCGCCAACAAAAACGCTGACAGGCGGTTTGAAAGCTCATTGAGTTCAAAATAGGAATATTTCTTTCCATCAGGATAGGACAAAGCGATCTTTGACGCGTGGTCTGAAGCAACCTTATAAAATGCCAATCCCAGATTATAACTATACGACATCGTGTTAATGCTTAGAGGCGCAGGCCTCCGTCGACTTGTAAAATTTTGCCATTATAATAATCATTCTGAATAAGAAATTCAGCCGCCTGAAGCAATTCACTAAGTTCCCCAAGCCTTCCGATAGGAACAGATTTCTCCCACTTCCCAAGCATGGCTTCACTCAGGCTTTCCCTGGTTGATGGTGTGTTGAAAAATCCCGGAGCAATACAAACACTTCTGATTTTGAAAATACCAAGTTCCTTGCTCCATGTCTTGGTCAGTGCTTCGACCGCAGCTTTTGTTGCCGAGTAGGCGGATTGCCCCATGTTTCCCTGAGCGGAG
>JBBRFP010000278.1:0-3844 GCA_038241465.1 Cytophagales bacterium
AAAAATCCAACTTGATACTGGTGGCGTCGATGGATGTAAGGGTGTTCATTGTCGGGGTGGGCAATACCGCCAGCGATGTGAATGGCTGAGTCTTCGCAGTACAATTATCAGCAGAGCCTGTGTTCCGCCCACGGACACTGGCGACGTAAACGCCGGGTGGCACATAAGCATGTGGAGGAGTCAGAATATTATTTGAAAAAGGAAGGATGTTTTCTGGCGTTCCATCATTATTGAAATCAATTACATACTGTTGGAAGGTGTTATCAACTACTTTGATACGTGCGCTGTTTCCTGAGCAGGCGTAAATCTCGAAATTCGGCTGGACGTTTGGTACAACAGTGATGTTTATGAAATCCGATCCAATACCCTGATATATTACTTCAACACGATAGGTACCAGGATTCACAAAGGTGTGCGTGAATGCATTATTTTGCTGGAAGCCAGTTTCATATCTCATTGTACATGGATTAGCCCCCGTACAATTTCCGGCTATCAGAGTTGTAACAGCGATAGTTAAAGGAGCGCATCCCTTTATTTGATCTAACTGGAAATAGGGGGTTCCGAGCTGAGTATTGCCGTCACTATTGTAGGGTTGGGTGTAGGCTGTGCTGATCGCAATTAGAAAGAATAGTAAGAGCAGGTTTTTTTTTACCACAGAGGGAATATTACACAGAGAACCCACAGAGCTTGCAGGGCTTTTTCTTCTAATTACTGTAATATTCTTATTCTCTGTTTGCATTACGCTGTGTACTCCGTGATTTCTCTGTGGTGAATGTATGTTGGCAAATGTATTTTAGCTTAGCTTTTAGTTTTCGAATTTACTCTCTTTTAAAAACTTTTCAGTTGCCACGATATCATTATGTAACAATCGGTCTGTTTCCATAAACGGCACAACTGTTCGAAAAGTATTTACAAATTCCTCCAATACTGGTGATGTTTTGACAGGTCGCCTGAAATGCATTGCCTGAGCCGCTGTCATTAGCTCGATTGCCAAAACAGAAAATACATTATTTACCACACGGAAAGCCTTCAGGGCGGCATTGGCACCCATGCTTACGTGATCCTCCTGTCCATTCGAAGAGACAATGGAATCAACAGAGGAAGGTGTGCAAAGCTGCTTATTCTGGCTCACCAGCGAAGCAGCTGTGTATTGTGGTATCATCAGTCCTGAATTAATACCGGGGTTGGCCACTAAGTAATTGGGCAGGTCGCGAGAACCACTGATTAGTTGGTACGTTCTCCTTTCGGAGATACTTCCCAGTTCCGCAACAGCGATGCACAGGAAATCAAGTGCGAGTGCCAATGGCTGTCCATGAAAATTACCAGCAGAGATGATCTCATCCTCGTCGGGGAAAATATTAGGATTGTCAGTAACGCCATTTACTTCTGCAAGAAACACTTCGATTGCGTATTCGATCGCATCCATGCTCGCACCATGTACCTGAGGAATGCATCGGAACGAATAAGGATCCTGAACATGTTTTTTTGGTTGAGAGATCAACGAACTTCCTTCCAGTAATTTTTTTATTTCTGCTGCTACCTTTCCCTGGCCCTTTTGCGGACGAATGATATGAACTTTTTTGTCGAATGGTTCTATACGTCCGTCGAATGCGTCGAGTGAAAGTGCAGCGATCTTATTGGCAAGCTTTAACAGCCGTTGTGATTTGATTACACACCAGACGCCAAACGCGCCCATGAATTGAGTACCGTTGAGTAAAGCGAGTCCTTCTTTCGCTTTGAAATGAAGAGGCTGCCATTTAAATTTTTCAAGAATTTCTTTGGCGGTAAACGTTTTTCCATCAACACTTACTTCGCCCAGGCCAATAAGCGGCAATGATAAATGAGCAAGAGGAGCGAGGTCGCCAGATGCGCCAAGCGAACCCATCTCGTATACCTTTGGATAGACGTGGTTATTAAATAATAGTGTCAGTCGTTCGACAGTGTCCAACTGAACTCCTGAGTACCCATAACAGAGAGACTGAGCTTTTAAAAATAGCATGAGACGTACGATCTCTACGGGAATTTCCGGACCTGTTCCACATGCATGGGACTTTACAAGATTATCTTGCAGACGTTCAAGATCTTCCTTTGAAATATTTTTATTGTAAAGTGATCCGAAGCCTGTGTTGACTCCGTAAAGTGGTTGGGACGTCGTTGCAATTTTATTGTCAAGGTATTCGCGGCACTTGATTATTTTTTCTTTTGCCTCTTGGGAAATGACTAATTGCGTATCGGTTGATAAAATCGTTTCAAGATCTAAAAGACTGAGTACTCGCGAAGAGATGAGGTGCTGCGCCACGGTCAGAATGTTGAAAGTATTTCAATGAGGGTGAGCTTCTGCTGTTCACCAGTCTTCATATTTTTAAAGGCAAGTGCACCACTTTTCATTTCATCCGACCCAATCAGAATGACGAATGGTATTTTTTTTCTGTTCGCATAATCAAGCTGCTTCTGAGGTTTGGTCAAATCCGGGTAGACCTCGGAGGCAATACCCTTATCACGAAGTTTCCCTACGAGCGAAAGTGCATAACGACGACACTCATCATCAAAGTGACAAATAAGCACTTTGGACGAGATCAGGGTTTCTTCCGGAAACACATTCAGCTCCTCCATGGCATCATAGATCCGATCTACGCCGAAAGAGATGCCCACTCCGGAACTTTTTTCCTTTGAATCGAAGACTGCAGTAAGATTATCGTAGCGACCCCCACCGCTGACGCTGCCGATGGCAACATTATTGATTTTCACTTCGAAGATGCAGCCGGTGTAATAGCTCAGGCCGCGAGCAAGGGCAAGATCAAATTCAACATGGTCATCTTTTACTCCATAGTCATTTAATAAAGACATCACCTGTTCGAATTCTTTCACTGCTTTGAGAGCGGCTTCATTTGAGGCGAACATAGTATTCAAAAACGTGATCTTCTCTTTTGCGCTTCCGCGGAAATTAAGAATATCAAAAACAATTTTGAGACTCTCAGCAGTAAAACCACGCGTGATCAGTTCCTCCTTAACTTTCTCTTCGCCGATCTTGTCCAGCTTATCTATGCCTACAAACAAGGAGCCTTCTTTTTCGTTTGTGCCGGTGAGTGCAGCCAATCCTGAAAGTATTCCCCTGTGATTGATCTTTATCGTATAGTCCTGAATGTTCAATCCCACAAAAACTTCACGTATCATGAGAATGATTTCGGCTTCGCATATCAATGAATCCGTTCCCACAACATCGGCATCGCATTGATAAAACTCACGATATCTTCCTTTCTGTGGGCGATCTGCGCGCCATACAGGTTGAATCTGATAGCGTTTGAACGGAAATGCGATGTCGCTCCGGTTCATTACAACGTAGCGTGCGAAAGGAACAGTGAGGTCATATTTTAAACCTTTTTCTGTGATGGAAGATGTTGCCTGTTTCCAGTTTCCAGTTTCCAGGGCACTCTTATCTGCATCTTTCAAAAAATCTCCGGAATTCAACACCTTAAAAAGCAACTGATCACCTTCATCCCCATACTTACCTTGAAGAGTAGTAAGGTTTTCCATAGCCGGAGTTTCTAACGGCTGGAATCCATACTTTTCAAATACCTTCCTGATTGTATTGAAAATGAACTGCCGCTTGGCCATCTGGGCCGGACCAAAATCCCTGGTACCTTTCGGTAGTGTTGGTTTCTCCATATATAATAAACCTGCCTGTGGGCAGACACGTGGTAAAACTAACAGTATTATGGGCTTGTTAAGCCGCATTTCCCCCTTTTTGTGCATTATTTGGGCAACCCTACCGACAAAATCCCAAAATCATTTTTAATCTTATGAATGAAAGCCTAAATTTGCGCCTCTTTAAAACAAACAGACC
>JBBRFP010000279.1:0-3836 GCA_038241465.1 Cytophagales bacterium
ACTCAATGGTTGTATAAAGTCCTATGGTTACAATTCGATCAGTTGTGTGATCATGCAGAACAATATTGCAGGGGTGTATCTGAAGCAAGGCATGATCCGGGAAGCGATCATTGAATATGAAGCGTTTGCAAAGACATTTAAGAGTGTGTCACAGGAAGACAATAACATCTATTTAACGGCAATTAATAATTTAGCGACTGCGTACCGTCAGAATGGTCAATATCAGCTGGCGCTTGAAAGCCTTGAGCACGTATATGCTATACTGAAGAAGAAATCGCAATTACAGGATGATATCGCTGCGTCGGTGATGAATAATATGGCAGTGAATTACACGCTCCAGGGAAATTTGACCAAAGCAACAGACTATTTTGAAAGGGTCCTTGTCATTAAGGAATCTTTGTACGGTACGCAATCTCCTGCACTTATGGATGTACTGGGTAATCTGGCGGTGACCTATTGGGTTCTTGATCGGAGAACCGATGCGTTATTATTGTTCAAGCGATCGCTGAGCCTTTCGATGAAAGAGGTCAAGTACGTATTTCCAAGCCTTACGGCTCAGGAACAAGTGCAGTTCTATCACCAACAGAAACAAAATTTTGAACGGTTCAATACATTGGCTATCCAATCAGGGAATATTCAACCAGATCTGTTGGTTCATATGTTTAATAATCAGCTACTGTTGAAGTCGCTGATCTTCTTCACCAATAAAAAGCGTTCTTCGTTGCTGGAATCCAAAAGTAATAAATATTTGAGCTCATTAGCTTCCCTGGTTGATGCCAGGCGTGCTCAGCTAAGTCAGTTCTATCAGATGCCAGCGAGCCAGGTGGCCAGACTCGGCTATTCGCCTGCGAAACTTGAGTATCAAATTGACAGCATTGAAAAGATAATTCGTCATGGAATGCACGAAGAATCTCAAACTGCCACTACTTACGCGTGGGTCGATATTCAGAAATCACTAAAGGAGGATGAGGCACTTGTGGAGATCGTACGCTTTAGAAAGTATGACAGTTTTTCCAATAAGGGGTCACTTGACTTCAAAACACTTAGTGTGGGTTTTACAGATAGTGTTGAATATGCAGCATTGCTTACGACAAAAGAAACTAAAGAATTCCCAAAGCTCGTGCTTCTGCGTAACGGCAATCAATTAGAAAAACGCTATGCAGCCTATTATCGCAATACGATACGCTTCGATATCGTTGATACGATCTCTTATTCTCAGTACGTAAAGCCATTCTTTTCTCAGATCAGTGATAAGAGAAAAATTTACATTTCAGCAGATGGAGTTTATCACCAACTCAATTTAAATGCAATTCTGGATCATGATGGTAAATTCCTAATCGAGAAATATGACATTCATTCAATTATGAATGCCTCTCAGCTTGTAGAGAGAACGCTATCTGAGAAAATTGATTTTTCTAAAATGACCTTATTTGGAAATGTTTTTTTTGGTCATCCGCAAGCTGGTTCCGAACTGGAAGACGATCTTCTCCGTGATACCTACGAACCACTGCCTGCATCTTTGGAGGAAATACAGGAAATTTCAAACGTATTTCATATGCCCTCTATCAATGAACATACTTTCCTTGGTAAGGCCGCGAGTGAGAGCAACTTCCGCAATAAGATCGATTCACCTTCCATACTGCACATTGCCACCCATGGGTTCTTTTCTGAAAGCGTCGTCTACCTTAATGAGCATGCAAAGGATGACTACATGTTCCATTCTGGGATCATTCTTGCATCCGGCGTACAAGGCATTTCAAATGCGACAAATTCATTTGATAGCGACGGTATTATCACCGCCTATGATGTAATGAATATGGATTTATCGAGTACGTCGCTGGTTGTCATTTCGGCCTGTGAAACGGGCCTGGGCAGGATTGAAAACTCAGAGGGCGTCTATGGATTGCAGCGATCATTTTTACAAGCAGGCGCTAAGGACGTGGTGGTGAGTTTGTGGAAAGTGGAAGACGTGATGACAAAAAATCTTATGGTTCGTTTTTATACGTACATGGCCAAACAGCATACGAGTCGCGAGGCGCTCAAGCTGGCACAGTTGGACTTGCTTCGAGCGTATCGAAGCCCGCGAAATTGGGCAGCGTTTGTAATGCTCAGTGATAACTAATCCTACTTTGTCAAGTTATTAAAAATGGTGGTCAGTCGCTGGTTGAGGTTATGTATAAAGTTGGTTTCATCCCCGCATTGCCATTTTTCTTTTGCTTGCCCAACAGAAAGTAACTTAAGAAAAAGGCCCCACGAGCACTGCGCAGCGATGTTAAGCGTTGCGCTTTTTCAGAATAATTACTGCATCGCTTTACGCCCTCGCCTCGTATGACTCCGGCGGGCGGGGCCGTTCGTGGGCGCCCCTGAATTTAGTTTTTAATCGCTATAAACGACACCATGTCAAAGTGGGACTAATGAATTTCAAAAAATAGGTCAGCGAAGATTTCTTTTGCAGTCGTTGGTATCCGTATCGGCTGAAAGATCTGCACTTCATTCCCAACGGCGCCATTGAGGAGCTTCAATTCCTCTAGATTAATTCCTGTTGACAAGGCGATGGTTTCCCAATCTGTTTTCTTTTTCAGGATATAGGTTTTCACATTCTGTTCAAAACCGGACTTGGATCCGTTGAGGTAAAACTCGACACGACGGTTGAACTGGCGCTGCATATCGATGTTCTGAGAGGTATTCTTCTGTTTTCCTTTTGCAACCACAGCGAGGGATGTCTGATCCACTCCACTGGCAGTGAGATAGTTGAGCACAGACTGCCCTCGTTTTTCCGTAAGAGTAAGATTATAGTCATCTGCCCCAAGGTCATCTGCGTATGCATAAATCTCTACCTGAACCGATGGCGAATTTTTAAGATAGATGACTAGGTCATTTAAAACTTGTTTGGCCTCGGGCCTGATGATATAGTGATCAAAGTCAAAATAGATGTTCTCAACTCCAAAATTTGTCAGCGTTTCATCATTGCTGATTTTCAAGTTAGTCAATAGAAATGTTTCCCCTTTGGATGACACAATTTCTTCGAGCCTTAAGAATAATTTTTTGGAAGATTCTATGTTGGTAAAACGGAACTTTCCTGACTGATTGGTAGTGGTAATTTTAATCACTTCTCCAAGATCATCCATCAAAAGGATCTTCTTATTTGCCGGAAAAGTTCCAGAAACTGAATCAATGAGCGAGCCGGTGATAGAAACAAGTTGAGTTGCCGATAAAGGCGTTGTGAAGCGCTTCAACAGTGTTTTTGTAAATCGCTTTTCGATTTCCCTGCTCTTGTATTGAATTTCAGCCAGCGCTTTTAGCTCGGTATACTCCTGAGGCGTCAATCCCTGATAGTCGGACGGAGAATCAGCGATCTGATTAATTTGATTATAGACGAGTTTGTCAACAATCTTCTTTTTTGGGTAGGTGAGGTTATCGTATTCAATGCGGTCTTCATTTCTGGCCGTCAGAAGATTCATATTATCAATGTGGTCTGTCCGGGAATTTAACCTGACATCACCGCGTGCATCCCTGTTCTTCAGGCTCAATCTCGAAACAAACGAGATGACGGATGAAATTGGAACGGAATAGATATCAAAATTTCCAAGACCGCCGTCACGATTGGAGCTGAAATAGATTTTTCTTTCATCCACTGTAATAAAGCAATCGTCGCGGTTTGAATTGAAGGGATAGTCCAGATTATAAATTGCGATCTGACCATTCGATAGCCGCTTGGCCATGTATAAATCCTGCCCGCCATAATTTTGATGTCCGTCAGAGGCGAGTAGAAATACGTTAGGAAAGTTGGTGGTAGCCGGAGTTAGTTCGTTTAGTTTGGTGTTGACGATGCCACC
>JBBRFP010000280.1:0-3834 GCA_038241465.1 Cytophagales bacterium
AATCCCCTCGTTTTCAAAAGCTCTGATCATCTTATTCTGGGCAGGCCAAAAAGCTTCTTCTGGAAACGAGGAAGTACCAAGTCCATCCTGGTTGGTGATAATTACCAGCTCAAAAGCGGAAGACGCAACTACACGACCTAATGCGTTAAAGACTCCTGGAAAATATTCTAACTTTTCAAGACTATCAATTTGTTCGTCGGCGGGCTCAATGATCAATGTTCCGTCGCGGTCAATAAATAAAACTTTCTTCATAGTGAACTGATGGCTTGTATAAGTTGGTTGTTTTCTTCTTTTGTTCCCACGGTAATGCGAAGGCAATCATCACAAAGGATTACCGTCGATCGGTCACGAACCACGATTCCTTTTTCAATCAGCTGATCGTATAAGTTCTTGGCCTTGGTTACTTTCACCAATAGGAAATTGGCTTGTGATGGAAATACGTGTGTGACGCGGGATAGTTTAAGAAGATTGATCTTAAGATTCTCGCGCTCCGTTATTATTTCCTTCACCATTTTTTCCTTTAATGCTTTTTTAGTGGTGATCGTATGGAATGCTTCTGCCTGTGTAAAAGAATTAATGTTGTAAGGAGGCTTGATTTTATTTATTAAGGAAATAATTTCTTCATTGGCAAAACACATTCCAAGTCGCAATCCCGCCAGACCCCATGCTTTAGAAAGGGTCTGAAGAATGACGAGATTTTTAAATTCCGCCAAACGATTCGTCCAGCTTGGGGAATCTGTAAAATCGATATACGCTTCATCGACCACGACGATTCCGTTAAAAGCCCTCAGCAAAATTTCAATCTCTGAATGGCTGATCAGATTTCCTGATGGATTATTTGGGCTGCAGAGATAAATTATTTTAGTAGTGGGGGTGATAGCCTTCAATAGATTTTGGGCATCGAGGTCAAATTCTGATGTGAGAACAGCCTTGATAATTTCAACGTCGTTTACCTCTGCACCAACGGCATACATTCCATAGGTAGGTTGAGGCGCGATCATCGAGTCATTTCCCGGTTCACAAAAAACCCGGAAGAGAAGATCGATCGCTTCATCGCTTCCGTTGCCAAGGAAGACCTGATCCGGATTTACCCCTTTCAGCGAACCGATCACATTTTTCAATTGGCGTTGATGAGGATCCGGATAGCGGTTATAGTCCTGTGGAAATGGATTTTCGTTCGCGTCGAGAAATACAGAAGCCGTCCCTTTAAAATCATCGCGCGCGGAAGAATAAGGTTTCATCCGCTTGACGTTTTCCCTGGCAACACTCAAAATATCAAAATCCCTCATTTCAATTTCTTTAAACGAATAGAGATAGCCTGCTTATGTCCGATCAAATGTTCAGCTTCCGCCATGATCTCAACAGAAGGCCCAAGAAGATTGATACCGTCTTTCGTTAGCTTCTGGTAGGTAATCATTTTTGTAAAACTTTCCAGCGCAACTCCACTGTAAGCTTTTGCGAACCCGTTGGTAGGCAACGTGTGATTAGTACCGGAGGCATAGTCACCGATTGCTTCCGGTGAATAGGGTCCAAGAAATACGGACCCTGCGTTGATCACTTTTTCTGAAAGTGCATCACAATCAGTGGTATTGATAATCAAATGCTCGGGCGCATACGCGTTTGCAAATTTCAATACTGTTTCATTTGATGAAAAGTAGATCGCGAGACTGTTTTGTAATGCTTTGATAGCAATTTCTTTTCGCGGAAGTGCTTCCAGTTGTTTTTCAATTTCTTTCTCTACTTCAATAACTTTTGATTCGCTCAGCGAAACCAACACCACCTGACTATCAATACCGTGTTCTGCCTGCGACAGAAGGTCTGCTGCAATAAAAGAAGCATCCGCGGCATCATCAGCGATCACCATGACTTCGGAAGGTCCGGCAGGCATATCAATTGCCACACCTTCCTGATTGACCGTCTGCTTGGCTTTTGTTACATATTGATTTCCGGGCCCGAAGATTTTAGAAACAGGAGGAATGGTTTCAGTTCCATACGCCATGGCAGCAATTGCTTGTGCGCCACCCACCTTGAAGATTTGAGTGATACCTGCCAACGATGCGGCAAACAGAATTGCCGGATTCACTGATCCATCTTTGTCAGGCGGCGTGCACAATATTATTTCTTTGCACCCGGCAATGGAAGCAGGTATCCCGAGCATTAGCACCGTAGAAAATAGGGGAGCCGTTCCACCGGGAATATAGATCCCTATTCTCTCAATGGGCACTGATCGTCTCCAGCAGGTTACGCCTGGCATTGTTTCCACGCTCAGCACATCTCTTTTCTGCTTTGTATGAAAAAGTCTCACGTTGGCAGCGGCAACATTGATTGCTTTCTTTAATGAATCATTCAGTGATAAGATCGCCTCTTCAATTTCCTTTGAAGACACGCTGATGTTTTCGATAGACACGCCGTCATATTGTAACGTAAGTTCTTGCACTGCGCGATCTCCGGAGAGTTTTACACGTGTAAGCGTATTGCGAACAGAACTCTCCAGGAATTCAAGTTCCAGCTGTGGACGTTTGGTCAATTCGCCCCACGTCGATAGTGAAGGGTTATTAAAGAATTTCATCAGGCAATCATTTTTTCAATAGGGATGACCAATATTCCTTCTGCACCAAATGACTTCAGTTGGTCGATCTTTTCCCAAAAATCATTTTCGTTTACAACAGAATGAAGCGAAGACCAGCCGACACGTGTCAGTGGCATAATCGTGGGACTTTTCATTCCCGGGATCAGGGATGTTATTTTTTCAATCGCTTCATTCGGACAATTCAATAAAATATATTTATTACTCTTTGCGGAATTCACAGCTTCAATTCTGAACAATAGCTTGTCTAGAATTTCCTGTTTTTCCCTGCTCAGTTTGGGGCCACCGATCAATACTGCTTCGGATTGCATCACCGTTTCTACTTCTTTCAATCCATTGCTCATCAACGTGCTGCCAGTGCTGACGATGTCAAAGATACCATCGGCGAGTCCAATACCGGGAGCAATTTCCACTGAGCCGCTGATCTCATGGATACCAGCCTTGATGCCGTGCTTGTCTAAAAACTGCTTGAAAATAGTAGGATAGGAGGTAGCGATGTTCTTTTCGGCCAGCCAGGAAATTCCTGAGTAGTTTTCCGAACGGGGTACAGCGATTGAAAGCCTGCACTTTGCGAAGTCAAGCCGCTTGATAAGGGAATTGTTCTTTTGTTTTTCAATAAAGACATTCTCTCCCACAATACCGACGTCGGCAACATTGTCTTCGATGTATTGAGGAATATCATCGTCTCTCAAAAAAAGAACTTCAACCGGGAAGTTCCGTGCCTGTGTTTTCAGTTGATCACGCCCGTTGCTGATCGAAAGACCACTCTCTTTCAGGAGTTCCAGCGATCCTTCCTGAAGTCTTCCCGATTTTTGGATCGCAATTCTCAATAATTCTTTCATATTTTTTAAGTTTTTTTTGATTTCTATCATTCCAAAATGACAGACCCAAATAAAAAAGGCCTGCCTTGTGGCAAGCCTTTTAATATGCTTTGTATATTTTCAAAACATAAACCTGCCAATCAACATGCTATAGCATGATGGTGGTGGAGGTGGATGTTTTGTGCTGTTTCCATTGAGGCTGCAAAGAAAGCCCTGTTTTAAGAATAATCAAAATCAATTTCTAAGAAAAATCACTACCAGCGATCCGGCAATGCCAAAAAGGATGGCAAAACCTCGCAGGAAGGCTATCAAAAAATGGCGCTCACAGAAAGTGGCAATAGTCACTTTCCGGGAGCTTTCTTTAACTATCACAGGCGTGAGTTTATCAATGATCTCATAGCTGGGTTGTTTTGACCAGGTGCTGCC
>JBBRFP010000281.1:0-3827 GCA_038241465.1 Cytophagales bacterium
TTCAGATCGCCTTTACCAAATACATGAAGACGCTTGCGCATTGCAAGAACATTCTTCACCCACCAGATAAGTGACGAGAAATTCTCTTCCTGAGTAGATACGTTGACTGATTCGTAGCGATATGCAGGATCGGAAATAATCGGCAAATAAAGCTTTTGCGGATTTGCTGTCGAAAATCCTGCATTAAGATTCATGTTCCACTGCATTGGTGTACGAATACCAAACCTGTCACCGAGGTAAACATTATCTCCCATACCGATCTCATCGCCGTAATACAAAACGGGCGTCCCCGGAAGGGAAAATAATATTGTATAAAGCAATTCAATCTTGCGACGGTCATTGTTTAATAACGGTGCAAGTCTTCTTCTGATACCTAGGTTATGCTTTGTGTCAGGGTCATTCGCATACGCCTTGAAGAGGTAATCTTTCTCTTCTTCTGTCACCATCTCAAGTCCTATCTCATCGTGGTTTCGCAAAAACAACAACCACTGGCTATTGGGAGGTGTCTCCGGAGTTTGCTCCATGATATCAATGATTGGATAGCTATCCTCTGTACGAAGCGCGAGGAATAAGCGTGGCATCAATGGATAGTTGAAGTTCATGTGACATTCCGTGCCACCTCCGAAATAAGAAGCCGCATCTTCCGGCCAAAGATTTGCTTCCGCAATCAACACCCGGTCTTTATATTCTTTATCGATGTGTGAACGGAGGCGTTTCAAAAAGTCATGCGTCTGAGGAAGATTCTCGGAGCTTGTTCCCTCCTGTTCAAACAAGAATGCCATGGAAGGAAGTCTGAATCCATCCACTCCCAACTTCAACCAGAAATCAGCCGCTTTGATCGCTTCAAGCTGCACTTCTGGATTATCATAATTCAATTCAGGCTGGTAATGGTAGAACCTGTGCCAGTAGTATGCCTTTGCTTCCTGATCCCATGTCCAGTTGGATGATTCTTCTGAGAACATCACCCTGGCCTCTTCATACTTATTCGGCGTATCACTCCACACGTAATATTCTTTATAGCGTGAGCCAGCTCGTGCTTTTCTTGATTTCTGAAACCAGAGATGCTGATCAGAAGTGTGATTGAGGATCAACTCGGTGATCACTCGCATTCCTCTGCGATGGGCTTCTTTGAGAAATGCCTTAAAGTCTGCAAGCGTGCCGCAATCCTGATGTACATCGCAATGCTCTGTAATATCAAATCCATCATCCTTCAAGGGAGACGGGTAAAAAGGCAGAAGCCAGATCACATTGATACCGAGATCTTCCAGGTAATCAAGTTTTTGTAACAAACCCTGAAAGTCGCCGATACCATCCCCATTGCTATCATAAAATGAGCGGACGCTCAATTCATAAAAGACTGCATCTTTAAACCAAAGAGGATCACTCTTACTTTGCACGGCCATAATGATCACATTTGCGATTCGTGGATATCCAATTTAAACAAATGGAATGGCATTTTATTGGGCTCAAGCTCAACGTAATTCCATTCCTGCGTCCAAGTATAATTCTCGTCTGTGATCATGTCACGGAGCTTGATATTTATACCAGACTTTAATCCGAGTTTCAGTTTAGGCACCTGAATATAGCCAGATTGCTTTTTGTGAGCATCCAGATTTACCACGACCATCACGATGTTCGAAAGGTCATTTGTTGTCTTCAGGTAGGCGATGAGATTAGGATTTTCTATGTTGCAGAATTCCAGATTCCACGTCGATTGCAATGCAGCGTTTTCATTGCGCGCTTTATTCAATAGGGTAATGATGTCCGTCATCCTGCTCGTCTTGCGCCAATCAAACGACTTGATTTCATATTTCTCTGAATTATAATATTCTTCTCTTCCGTCAACCGGAGCATTATCGCAAAGCTCATAAGGAGGTCCGTAGATTCCGTAGTTGGAGGACAGTGTCGCAGCAAGGGCAACGCGTACGATAAAAATATTCTCTCCCTGATGCTGTAAATGCCATGGAAGAATATCCGGTGTGTTGGGCCAAAAGTTGGGGCGGAAATAATTTCTCGAAGGACCCTTAACAAGTTCATTCATATACTCAATCAATTCCGCTTTTGTCACGCGCCAGGTGAAATAAGTGTACGACTGCGTGAACCCTGCTTTTCCCAAAGAAGCCATAATCTTGGGACGGGTAAATGCTTCCGCCAGGAAAATAACATCTGAATGTTTTTTATTGATCTCAGCGATTACCCATTCCCAGAAAGGTATTGGCTTGGTGTGTGGATTATCAACACGAAAAATTTTCACTCCAGCACTTATCCAGAATTCAATTACCGATTTCAATTCATCCCACAGTTCTTTCCAATGCTCTGTTTCAAAATTGAATGGATATATGTCCTGATACTTTTTAGGAGGATTTTCGGCGTATTGAATTGATCCATCCGGGCGTTGACGGAACCATTCCGGATGTTCTTTTACATACGGATGATCCGGCGCACATTGAAACGCAAGATCAAGCGCAATGTCTATCTTATATTTTTTCGCTTCCGCGATAAGCATTTTATACTCGGCAAGTGTTCCGAGCTCTTTGTGAACAGCTTTATGTCCTCCTTCATCACTTCCGATCGCCCAGGGAGAACCAGGTTCACCAGGTTGAGATGTTACACTATTATTTTTCCCCTTCCGGTTAACTTTTCCAATCGGATGAATCGGAGGTAAATACAATACATCAAAGTTCATTGCCGCGACCCGTGGCAGAAGTTTGATCGTATCCTGAAAGGTTCCGTGCTTTCCAGTCTTCAATGAACTGGATCTTGGAAACAATTCGTACCACGTGCTAAACAATGCTTTCGAATGCTCCACTTGCACTTTCAATTCCTTATCATAAAGCGTCTCATGCTGCCTCCACGGAGTATCATGAATGACTTTTGCAAACTCTTCGCTTAATACGGTCGCGATAGCTTCTTTATAATGAGCCTTATCTTCCAACTTCTTAGCAATGGTAATTACCTTAGGAGCATTATCAGAAGCTGCACGCAGGTACTCCCCTCCTTCCATTAATTCAACCTTCACGTCCACGTTCGCGCCGGCCTTTTTCTTGAAGCCATCATACCATGTATCAAGATGATCGATCCATGCACGCACCGTAAAATAATAAATTCCTTTTTGTGGCGTTGTGAATGAGGCAGCCCATTCATCATTAATACCTGGAGTCATTTCAATGATATTCCATTCACCTTTTTCACCAAAGCGATAAAGAACCTCGGCACGAATGTGATCATGACCATCGCCAAAGATATTGGCCGTCACTTCAACATGTTCGCCGGTTGTTCGTTTGGCCGGATACAATCCACCGTCGATCTGAGGCTGAACATTCTCAATAATAACTCGTAATTGTCCGTCAGTCATTCTATCAATTTTTAAGCACCACAGAACTAAAGGCCGGTAACTTCAATTTATCACCCTTCAACAAGGCATGCTTGCTGGTCCTGAAATCAATATGTTTGAACTCAGCTGCATCCTCAAGGGACACCGTCACTTCAATGTCTGAGAGATTGTGCAGTGCCATCAATTTTTCATTTCCAATGGCCCGTATCATCGTTACAACCTCCCTGATGGCGAAAGGAACTTCTTCCAGTTCTCCCCTTGTCAGCACATCGCTTTCATTCCTGTAGGCAATCCATTTCTTATAAAAATTATAAAGAGATGAATCGTTCTTTATTTGTTTCCTTAACGGAACAACGGTCTTGTCAGTAGAATATTTTGGCACTTCCCATGTAGTCTGCATCGGGTCCTTTCTTCCTTCATCCCAAATAAACGGCTCCCGAATATATTGATCCGGCTTCATCCCTTTCATTCCAATCTCTTCACCATAATAAAC
>JBBRFP010000282.1:0-3824 GCA_038241465.1 Cytophagales bacterium
ACCCATGTTCCACGTCACCGTCCTCTCCTCCACTGGCTTCGACTACAGCCAACAAAAAAAACTCGACAATGCCATTGCCAAGTTTGAAGCCGTAATGAATACCGACGCGCTGAAATTTAGGATGCTTAATTTCAGATGCCCGATCGGGGAGAGGTTTGAGAAAAATCTCGGACTTACCAATGAGCAGGTTTTCCATAAATTATGGGCTGGGGAAGAATCGTATCTGCCTGGATCCAATCACACGGCCGATCTATACTTGGTCTTAAAGAAGAAATGGAAGAATCCCTTTCGTAAAAACCAGCCGATCGGTTATAGCAAGCTTCCGGACAAAGAAATCCATATCTACTCCTGGTGGTTTAACAGTGCACAAGATCACGAACTCGCAGGACACATCGCGTATGAATGGGCATGTAAGCTTGGTTTTGAAAATTCCAACGAACCCACGCCGACGACCAACTGTTCGGTACCGGTGGCGTTTGGAAAAATAGTGAAGGAACTTGTAAAGGGGTGAGATAGCGAGCATCAACAAACCCATCCGATTGGGTTTTCTCTTTGAGCCCCAGCGCCTCGACGTCTCTGCTGTAAATACCTGACACCGAAGTTAACTTGCGAATTCGATGTGCCGAAGATTATCATTATATTTTTAATCGACATCGACGCTCCATTTTGGAATATACTCACCGATAACTATGTGAAATCTTTCGAATTTATTTGTCCGTTTGCTATTTTCAAATCATCAAATTATTTTACTCCTGCCCGATCATCATGAACGCTCCCCAATAAATTGGATCTGGATACTCTAAACGAAGCTCTTTCTTTGCGTCCACAAAACTCTGACGCATATTTCCAGTGGTCAACCATTTCTTATAGAAATTAAGGATCAGCTTTTGCGTAGCATCATCATCCACCTTGAACATACTCATAATCAGTACCTTTGCCCCCGCTACAAAGAAAGCTCGTTGTAATCCATAGACACCTTCACCGTTCGAGATTTCTCCAAGCCCGGTTTCACACGCACTCAACACTACAAGATCTGTCTGATCGAGGTTAAGGCTCATGGCTTCATACGCCGTGAGAACACCGTTCTCTATGTTATAATTATAGTTTGTCTTCGCAAGAATGTCTCCGCCACCCGATAGTAATAGCCCCGACTTCATCAATGGATTTTCAGCCATCATCGCTTCGTTTTCGGTAAGGGCTTTTTGCAAGCTGATGTCTTCTGCTTTTGTATAAAAGCCGTGCGTAGCGATATGAAAAATTCTAGGGTTGTCGAGCAGCTTGATCTTTTCTTCGCTTGCTGTGCCCTCCATATATTCACTAGTGATCCAACCTTTTTGTTTTAGAAGAGCATTTAATTCATCAACCTCTTTCTCAGTACCCGGTAAAGGCAACCACTCTTTGTTAGCAGAAGCCGTCAAATAGAAAGTAGGATTACCAAACATGGATGCATTATTCTTAATAGTTCGTGCCAGCTTGCCCTTGATTTTTCTGAGATAAAGATCTTTGGTGTTGCTTACCATAACAATGTTTGAATTGTCAATGACATATTTTCCATCCGGCGTGGGGATTGCTTCCAGGTTGATCTGATTGTAGACACCATCAGGAGAAAAGTAAATCGTTGAATATTGCCCAACTTCTTTTTGAATCGGCTCCCAGAATACTTTGTATGAGTAGTCATCGTGGATTTTTCCCAACATGGAGTTGCGGTACGCTTTGAAGTACCGTGTTTCCATCTTGTAGCCTTCCGGGAGATTGACAACCTTTGGACGCGACCTATCTCCTTTCACGTACAACGCGACGTAAATAATAGAATCGGTAAACGTGTGATTGAAATAACGATAGCGAACCATCTCTATCGCAACATCTGTTTTTCCAAGGGCGCTTTGTACATTTTCATACGTAATACGTTTGTTCTCAAAACTTTGTCCAAAAATTTCTGATTTCTCACTCAATTCACGCTCCAGTCGCTCCACTTCATTTCCCATTGCAGCAGGATCAATGTTATTGTCAACTAACTGCTGTGTGCTCATCGATAAAGCAGCCGTAAGCGATTCCTTTTTTGCTATCCAATCAGTGTAGTTGGCTATGAGGGTTTCGTCCTTACTGTTTAGAATTCGCTCGCGGATTTTAATAGAGCTACTCAACAACAGTGCTTTTGTCAGCAACTGATAGTTATAAACTTTTCCGCTCAGATCACGAAAGTCTTCAAGCTGACCGAATGCCAGGGTGTTGTAGAATTCAAAGTCACCTTTGATCGTATTCCAGTACTTTGCTTTTTCACGCTCACTGAGGGCAGGGAAAAATTGCTTGATGAAAAGCTCATAATTATTAAGGGCAAGTTCGATGTTCTTTTTAGCGCTCTTGAAATCTTTTTCCATGTAGTACACACGTGCGAGTTTTGATAATACTTTCACGTATTCAGGATGCTTGTCGTTAAAGTATTTTTCGTAAAGATCTTTTCCCTTTTTATAGAACTCTTCCGCCTTGTCGTATTTCTTCAATTGATAGTAAACATCCCCAGTGAGGGTGAAGATCGACGCAGCCTGCACGCTATTCTTGTTTCCTGTCTTTAAGCGCCAGATCGATTCAGCCTGGGTAAGAGCGCTGAACGCCAAGTCATATTGCTTTTGCGAGATATAAAGAACAGCAAGGTTCTTGAGGATATCAGCATATTGTGGGTTGTCTTTTGACAGGCGCGTGCCTATAATATCGCGAGCTTCTATCATGATCTTTTCAACCTCTTTCTTATTGTCGCCTTTATAGAACTTAATAAGTCCTAATTGTGAAAGTGATTTTGCTACGTCAATGTGGTTACGTCCAAATTGTTTTTCCTGGCTGGCGATTGCTTTTAAAATATTGTCTTCGGCTTTCTCGTAATCACCAATTGTGTAATCGATCTCGCTGAGTAATTTCTGCGATGCTGCTGACTTCGTGGACTTGTCCGTATAGGTCGTCACGGCAATGGTGTTCGCCCGAAGAGCAATTTTATCCGCGTTAGTGTAATCACCTTCAGCCAGCAGTAATTTTCCTTTGTTTACCAAAGGCTCGATAAGTCGGAGTGAATTCGTTCCATAAATTTTCTCGTATTCAGTGATAAGATTACCAAGGATTTCGCTGGTCTCAGAATAGTTACCCAATTGGATAAACAAACTGGCTAGATCTTCGGCAGTGCTGAGATCGTCGACGAGATTTTTATCTGATCGCTTAATTATTTTTGCCGAACGGGCGAGCGCATCAGCGGCCTCATCAAACAATCCTTTTATACCAAGCAACGTTGCCTGTGCATCGATGGCTTCTACTAAATACCGCTTGCTTTCTTCATACTTTTTGGATGCCTCGAGAATCTTCAACGCTTTGGTAAGATTCTCTTCGGCTCCTTCATATTTACCCAGTTTAATCTGAAGTTTTGCAATCCGTGTAAGTTCTGCACCATAGACAAAGTCATCGTCACGAAATTTACTTCTCGCTACGTAGGCTGCCTTTTCAAGAGTAGCATCTGCTTTTTTGTACTGATCTACAAATTCATAAAAGATCGCAAGGTGATTAAGGGTTTCAAGATTGTCCTTATGCCATGGCCTGATTTGTTTCTCCACGATTTTGGTAAAGCTCTCATCATAGATTTTACCTGCCTCTGTAATTTTGTTGGTATAGTCAACGTAGAAGTTTGCCAGCCTGATCTTTGAAAGATGTGTTTCGGGAGCATCGGGCCCATATAGTTCTGTCTTTATCTCTGTGATCTGATTAAGATACCCTTCTCCATTTGCATATTTTTTTTCACCAATCGACAACTCTACCAGAAAGTCAAGAATTTCAGTGGTAACAAT
>JBBRFP010000283.1:0-3821 GCA_038241465.1 Cytophagales bacterium
ATTTTGATTTTGGAAAAATCAAGCAAGGCGTGCCAGCTACGCACGAATTTACTTTTACCAACAAGAGCAAGATAACCATGGTAATTACCAATGTACAGGCTTCTTGTGGTTGTACTACACCTGACTGGACGAAACAACCAATCCCTCCCAATGGAACAGGATTTGTAAAGGCCACTTATAACGCCGCAGGCTTTGGAGCGTTCGATAAATCAATCACGGTCATGGCCAATGTTGAAAGCGGAGTGATTGTTCTCAGAATTCACGGTGAAGTTGCCGCTCCAGCCAACTAATCCAAATTTCATCTAATAAAAAAAGTCAGGTTAATAGCCTGACTTTTTTTATTGTCGGAGGTATCGTTTTCTACAACTCCCGAATCCAAATATTCCTAAAGCTCACGGGATTACCATGATCCTGTAATTTGATTGAAGCTTTTCCATGTGGCTTGTAAACTGGAAATCCCTTATACTCTGTGGGACCGATGATCGTTGTGTGGTTTTGCGCAAGCACCCCATTGTGAATCACAGTGATTGTTGCAGGTGTTATCACGCGACCATTATCACTGAATTTAGGAGCAATAAAAATCACATCGTACACCTGCCACTCTCCAGGCTTGCGTGTTGCATTAACCAAGGGAATAGCCTGCTTATAAATTGAACTAGCCTGTCCATTGGAGTAGGTTGGGCTTTCATAGCTATCAAGCACTTGGAGCTCGTATAATTCAGAAAGAAAGATCCCGCTATTTCCACGCCCCTGGCCATCGCCAATAACCACTGAGGGAGATCTCCACTCAATATGCAATTGGATATCACCAAAGGTCTGTTTGGTCTTAATATCACCTGTACCTTTTGCAATAGTAAAAGCTCCGTCTTTAACTTCCCATTTAGCTGGCTCGCCTTTAAGTGTTGTGAAGTTGTTGAGATCTTTCCCATCAAAAATGATGATTGCATCAGAAGGAGCCTCTCCTGCGTTTACCCCTGGAGTCACTTTCTTTGGCTTGAGGTCCCATACTTCTGTGACGGCGGGATCGAGTTTTTCACGCTCAGCACCCTGTGCAAAAGCCATGGAAGAGATTAATGATAAAGTAAAAGCTATTTTGTTGCGCATAACTTATTTTTTTTATTCAAAATAAATGTAAGATTTTATTTCTTCTGAAAATCACACTTTGTGGCAAAAGGTTTTTCAATCGGGATTGTATGCATCAATGATGGATTGGCTGATCAATTGATAAATTTCAGCGATTTTTTCGTCATCCTTGAGGAATTCCATGTGACTGTCAAGAATTTCAAGATCACTCCTGAAAGCGGGACCCGTTTGCGTTTTTTCAGGCCCAATGGTCAGACTTTTATTGATGGTTTCTGTGATGAGTGGCTTCAGCAGATCAAAACTCAGACTGTTCTGATGCAAGATCTCTTTCGATAACATGAGCATGTGGTTAGTAAAATTCGACGCAAAGACTGCCGCCACATGAAGCGCCTTTCTGTCTTCCGAACTAATCTTCTTGATGCTACAGCCCAAAGCTTTTGCCATGAGCGTCATGGTTTTCTCTGTCGTCTGGTTACTCCCCTCAATGAAAATTGGAACGGTTTTAAAGTCCGCTTTCTTATTCTTAGTGAACGTTTGCAATGGATAGAATGATCCAATATTGTCACTGCCTGATGATCTTAAAGCACTGAGAGGTTGACTGCCGGATGTATGAATCAGGAATGAGTCTTCTGGAAGTATGATCTCTTCAGCAATTTCATTTATTGCATCATCGCTTGCGGCGATGATAAAGATCCTTGAGGAACTCTCAGAAAAATCGAGTGATTGTTTTACCTCTGCTTGATAGGTTCGATCGGCGAGAGCTTCAGCGTGCTTTCTATTAGGGCTGTAAATCTCACGCACGGAAAACCCAACGTTGTCAAGTGCCGGTGCAAGATGCCAGGCGAGGTTTCCAGAACCGATGAAGGATACTTTTAGTTGTTCGGCCATTAGTTTAAAAAATGTTGGGCCAACGCCCTTTTCGAAGTGTTGTCATTAAGCGGCGGCTTTAGCCTTCCGTTAATCTTATATTAACGATCTGGAGTTTGATCTAAACGCTCACCTTTGCCAATTCCCCAAGCCGCTCCACTGCAAAATCAATATCCGCTTCCGTATTGTATTTACTAAAAGAGAATCGAATAGCGCCACGTTTTGATTCCGGATAGAGCGCTCCAAGTACATGCGACCCCGTCGATGCCCCGCTGCTACACGCGCTGCCGCCCGAAGCAGAAACGCCGGCCATGTCAAGATTGAAAAGCAACATATCGTTATCCTCCGATTCGGGAAGACTGACATTCAAAACAGTGTAAAGACTCTTCTCGACATTACCCGAATCCCCATTGAAAGAAACACCTGGAATAATCTCTTTTAGTTTTTCAATCATCCTTGACTTAAGACTTTTCACATAGGTCTGATGTTCGGCCATGTCACGATACGATATTTCCAATGCCTTGGCCAATCCGATGATGCCGTACACATTTTCTGTTCCACCGCGCATATTTCTTTCTTGCGCGCCACCGTGAATGAACTGATGGATTTTTCGGCCCTTCCGGATGTACATAAATCCTACTCCCTTTGGCCCATGAAATTTATGAGCACCTGCAGTCATTCCACATACTTGAAGGTCTTTCATATTGTGAGTATAATGACCCATTGTCTGAACCGTATCGGAATGGAAGAAGGCATTGTAATGCGTAGTCAGATCACCAATCTGTTTGAGATCGAGTAAATTTCCGATCTCGTTGTTTCCTTGCATCAGTGACACCAGGGAATTCGGATACTGTTGCAGCAATTTCTCAAGATGTGATACGACCACATGACCCTTGCTATCAAGGTTCACATGATGCAATTGAATTATTCCTTGCTTTTCTTGCACCTCCAATGTATGAGTTACTGCATGGTGTTCAATCGGAGAGGAGATGGCGTGCTTGATGCCGTAAGAATTGACACCACTTATTATCAGTGTGTTATCCGCTTCTGTACCACCGGAAGTAAAAATAATCTCTCCCGGAGTGCAGTTGAGAAGTTCCGCAATCTTTTTTCGTGCTGATTCTATGCTGGCCCTGACTTTTCTTCCGTGCGCATGAGTCGACGAAGGGTTACCAAAATCCTCAAGCATGAAGGGTTTCATTGTTTCAAAAACCTCCGGATCAAGAGGTGTGGTGGCAGCATTATCAAGATAGACTCTCATTTCATCTTTTAGACCAGCAAATTTACGATTTTATGATCGTTTGTATATCCTGGATTATTTTATTGGCAAGAGCATCAGCTTTCGCGGAATCCTGCGATTCCGCATAGATGCGAATGATTGGTTCGGTATTCGACTTGCGAAGGTGAACCCATTCTTTTTCAGCTTCAAAATCAATCTTCACGCCATCGATTGTATTGATCTTTTCGTGCTGGTATTTTTTCTTTACCTGTTCCAAAACTTTATCAACATTAATGGATGGAGTTAATTCAATCTTATTCTTGGAAATAAAATAAGGAGGATAGGAAGCTCTCAAAGCAGACGCCTTCAATTTCGTCCTTGCCAGGTGCGATAGAAATAATGCAATTCCAATAAGGGCGTCACGGCCGTAATGAAAATCAGGAACGATGATTCCCCCATTGCCTTCACCCCCGATCACCGCCTTCGTTTCTTTCATCGCTGTCACCACGTTTACTTCTCCAACTGAAGCAGCAGTATAGCGAGCGTTCGCTTTTTCAGTAATGTCTCTAAGTGCGCGTGTAGAGGAAAGATTAGAAACAGTGTTTCCTTTTTTTCTACTGAGGATATAATCAGCAACGGCAACGAGTGTATA
>JBBRFP010000284.1:0-3789 GCA_038241465.1 Cytophagales bacterium
GAGTTGTGCTGCGTGTGAATACATTGAAAGTCAAAAGAAAAGATCTTCAGGATCAATTAAAGGAGGAACAGATACTTGCCGATGCCCCAGCGGAATTTCCGGATGCCTTAATACTGGAAGAGCGTCAGAATATTTTTACGCGCCAGCAATTTAAAGATGGATTATTTGAAGTTCAGGATGCCGGATCTCAACTAATTGCTCCATTTCTTCAGGTTTCGTCGGGTCAGCGCGTCATCGACGCGTGTGCAGGCGCCGGTGGAAAAACACTACACCTCGCATCTTTACTTAATAATAAAGGCCGCATCATCGCGATGGACACTGAAGCTTTTAAGCTTGACGAACTAAAAAAACGTGCACGACGCGCGGGTGCCAGTGATACCATCGAAACACGCGCTATCGATTCATCAAAAGTGATCAAGCGCTTGGAAAATTCTGCTGATAGGTTATTACTGGATGTTCCTTGTTCCGGACTTGGCGTACTTCGCCGTAATCCTGACTCAAAATGGAAGACAACACCTGAGTTCATTGAAAAGATAAAAGTGATCCAGCAAACAATTTTAAAAGATTATAGCTCTATGCTGAAGGTTGGTGGATTAATGGTCTATTCAACTTGCAGCATTCTGCCAAGTGAAAATGAAAAGCAGGTGGAGATTTTTCTAAAAGCGAACGAAGGAAAGTTTGAGCTTCAGGAGCAGAAGATGCTTTATCCGAGTGCGGGGTTTGATGGGTTTTTTATGGCGAGAATGAAGCGGGTTGGGAAATAGGCAACAAGTAAAATCCCGATCAAAGCCTCTTCAAGAACTCCAGACTCACGGGTACCTGCGACTTCACATCTTTGCTTTCATCTTCAATATAAAAATTCTTTACACCCGCTTTCACACCGGCTTTTACGACCGCAGCAACATCGATTTGTCCTGTTCCAAGCGCCACATCATTCTCCACAGGCGTCTTACCTGAAAAATCTCCCTTAATTCCTTTTCTGAGATCCTTTACATGCATGAGCTTAAAACGTGAGCCGTACTTTTTCAACAATACCACCGGGTCCTGACCAGGATGAAATGCCCATAGGATATCCAGCTCAAAACTCACAAACTCAGGATTGGTGTTAGCCACGATATAATCAAAATACGTTCCTTTTTCGAAAGGCTGGAATTCATAACCATGGTTATGATAACAGAAGGTTAATTGATAGTCCTTCTTCAATGTCTTGCCAACCGTATTAAAATCACTCACCGTTTTTCTGGCATCCTCAATGGTGAAATCTCCTTCATGCGGGATCCAGGCAACACGTACATACGACGCACCGAGTGTTTTTGCATTAGTCGCTACTTCGCTTGTCTTGGTCATCAGGTCAGGGTAACCTACGCCAAAAGAGGTGCACCGCATTTGGCGTTCATCCAGCAAAGCACGTATCTCTTTAGCTGTCCTTCCAAATAAATTGGAAAACTCAAGATTTGTAATCCCTAATCCCTTGATAGTATCAAGCGTTGCCGCCATGTCCTTCGCAAAACTATTTCGATAAGTATAAGAAACCATTCCAGGTGTTTCTTTTAAAGTTTTTCCAAAACGTTGCGCGTTAACTGCCACGCAATGAAAAACCAGTGCCGCTATTAACAATAATCTCATTGTCATAATTAACTTAAAGTTGAAATGGATTTGAACAACTGCAAGATAAAACAAATCGATTAAATCAGAGCTGACTTCGATGGCCGGTTTTTATTGCTTGCAACCATATATCGAGCTATTTCTACAAAGGCGCGGCTAGTGCGCTAGTAATTGTACCGCTAGAATTTTACACCAATTCTGATGCCTCCCCAACGGTGATCGGTTCCCGTCTCAAACTCTTTGGTAATAAAGGTTTTGAAGTAATCGAGCTGAAGAGATCCAACGCTAAGAATGCCACCATAGTTTACCTGAAAAGTTACCCTCGAAACATCCGATGCGGAAATTGTGTAAGGGCTTTCCTTGTTAAAAAGCCCACCTTGCAACGTGGCGTCATACCCAATAACATTTGCCATCGGTTGTGCATATAAATGAAAACGGACTTTTCTCTTTGAAGGTGCTTTGTCGTTCAAAAAAATAGAAGAAATCGCAGAATTTAATCTCCCTAACATTACCACGGCTCCTATTGATACTTTTGAGTTGAGTGTTCCCAGACGCCCGTTACCAAAACCATTTATTAAAAAGCTCTTACCCGGTGCCCAAATATTTTTTTCGATCCCTGCCTCGTAATTTAAAACCACATCATTCTGAATCTGGTATTGCCATCCGAACGGTTCCTGCCCATTAATCCATGAATGAATTGCCCGTTGCATTTGATATGCACCAGCAGCTGGACCGATCACTCCCAGCGTGAGGGAAGAGGTAATCCGATGATGTTTTACTGTATCATTCGTCATAGCGAATGACTTCAGCATGATTGCTCCCGCAAAAGGTCTGTCTCCGTAAAGGATCTCATTACTTTTGATGCTGGTAGGAGTATAGCCATTATGCTCAACCGCAATTCCATACTGAGCCTTTCCTGTTTTAGAAGTAATCAATAATTTACTTAGTGGGAATTTATTGTAAGTAGGATTGACGCTTTCGAAGTTGATACCCTGGGTATAGTATTGATCGGTCGCGGTGAAATAATCATTCTCATAATTCAGCCGCAGATACCGGCCTCCGTCAATAATTCGAAAACTGGCGGTATTATCAATTTTTTGTGAGTAGCCCGTCAAAATGGATCCTATCAACAGAATATTCAGCAATACGCACTTTCTCATGCTTTACATACGCAATTGTTATGCCCTTCAGATTCCGAATCCAAATATGGACCCTGATGCGCCATTCAGCGAATAAGAATACTCGAAACCCTTAGTCTTACTTCATCTTCCCCTTTGTACTTTTTCATCAGATATACATCAAAGTACCTCGCGGTGCTTCCACTTCTTTTCGACTCGAATGTTTTGAGTAATTCAGATGAACCAAAATAAGGCAAAATAACATGATCAAGGTTCACCGAATAATTACTTGGCACAATGAATAACGCATCTTCTCCATCATTCAAGCGAGGCCGCATCCTGTTCAACCAGAAATATTGATGGAGGTCTGTAACCTTTCCAACTCCAACGAGCGTATTGTTGTAGGGTATTGAAACATAATAATCCAGGTGAGCAGCCGGAAACCATTTATGTGAAACAATTTTAATATCATTCTTTAAGCTTGAATTCCTCTTTTGATCGATTAACCATAGATTGAAGTCCTCGCCAAAATTAGCCCACCCAGACATATCCAACGTAAAGTCCCCCTCGCCATAGCGTGGCCTGTCGTGATAACCTAACGTTCCCGGATAGAATTTAATCAATAGCGAAGCCACCATAAAGGCAGTTGTTATTAAACAGGCACTTGCCTTCATTATCATTGGAATATTTTTTGATGCAGCATACTGTTCATCTAAATAAGTCGCGGCCAACAATCCCAGCACCATGAAACCTGGTCCACTCCAATGAGGAAGAAGCGAATTAAATAATGACATACCCGTCACTATTAGAATCATCGGCAAGCCGCTCAATAATATAAATCTTTGAGCAGTGAGTGATAGATACTTCATGGCTCTTAATTTCCAAAGGGAAATAATGATTAAGATTGCATTGATCGGATTATTATACAGTAACTGTCCTCCTAGCGTTTGAAAAAAATAGTCGAAATGAAAAAGTGATTCCTGGATGGCAACCCTTTCGCTATGAAATTTATAAGTAATGAAATCATTTTGAATATTCCATAGTAAGATGGGACTTATTACTAACG
>JBBRFP010000285.1:0-3768 GCA_038241465.1 Cytophagales bacterium
GATTTCTGTAGTGGTGTGTTTTACTTTTTTGTCAACCCGTGCCCAGGTTAATTGTTTGCTGCTTGCGTTTCCGGGGATCGTCTCTATTTTCTTGAGTGATGCGGATTGAAAATTAAGCGGATTGTTGGCTTCTATTTGTAACCTTAAAAAGCCATAATTACTCATTGGGAAGTTGAGTGTGGTAAAATTGAAATCGACATCCTGATCATTGATCGAGAGTATTCTTCTTTTTTCAAGTATTGAAAACCATTCCTTCTGATTGTCACTTCCTTCCATCGTCACCAATCCGTCAAAATTATTTTCTGAAAAATCGAGATGGATGTAGTTGACTCGTTCCTTTTTCATTTCTAATGTAATGTAGAGCTTGCCGTCTTTATTGCTTTTATTAATGACAGGCATACTGATAGTTGTTTCTGTTATTTTATCATCCTTTACTTTTATAAGAAAAGGCACTTCTATCGTATCGGTATTGTTGATTCTATAAATCCTTATGTCCTTGAAATCGGATTGAGTGTGTTCAATAACTTCAGGAGGCAACTTGATTTGATACCATCCTTGAACCGTTACATTCTCAATATCACGCTTGAATTGAAAATCATTCTTTTGCGCATAACTCATCCAGGAAGATGAGCAAATCAACAGCCCTGTAAAAATAGCTCTACTCTTCATTTTTAGTTGATTTCTGTGCTTTATTGTATAGAAATGACGCAATCAACATCAATGCGCCCAATGTCATCATCACAATGGTCTTGGCGATCGTGCTCATGTTGGAAATATCGTATACAAACAGTTTGACAATGGTTATTCCAAATAGAACGATGCCCATGATCCTGATGACGCGGTCGTGCTTCATCAATCCTCTGACAATCATAGCCAGAGCGTACAATCCCCACAAAATACTAAGCGCAAGCTTGTCACTATTTTCAATGCGAGCCATATCCAGCCAGTGAATCAGTTCACTGCTTAATAGAATAATTACGAATAGATTGAGTAATGCCTTTTCCGCTTCGCCGAAGTAAGGATTGAAAAATTCCCTCTTTAGAATTTTTCTGTTTGCCCAGATCACTGGAAAAGTAAATAAAATGCAGACGTACCGGAAGCCAATATAACTTACAAAATCCCTCGAGTAGATGTTTGCATCAACCTGCCCCAGATACGCGGTACGAAGTTCCGCAAGGTGCATCAGGCCTGTCAGTGTAAAAGCCGCAAGAATCATGATGTTAAATAAAATACTTGCAACAGAAGCTACTTCCTTGTTAAGGTACCTGATCGTGAAAAGGGACGCCATCAGACCAAAGAATGCTGAATAATTGATCAACCACAGATTTTTAAATTTAGGAATATCATAATTCTGGGTAACGTATTCGAGATTTTCATTACCTGGTACTTTGATTGAGGATGCAAAATAACGCTGCTCAAAGAAGCTTGCGATCTCCAGATAAAACATAAAATAGAGGGTGATCAGCATCAAAATAGAGATACCAAAGTTGAATACTATAGAAGAGGTGGAGACTGGTTCATAAGGTGCTTTGTATTTTTCCTGTTGGCTAAGCCAAAGGACGGCAGTCAACGATAAGCTCACAAGCAGCGAAGTAAGGAATTGGCTGTTTAATAGGAAAGTATGATGTTGAATATATGCGTCTGACACAACGTAATATTCACTCCAATCCTGAAGTAGACTCAAAAAAGCGATTGCAATGATAGGATAAGACAGTGTTTCATAAATTGGAAGTGACTTCATCCGAGCAATGGCGAAGATCATTAATCCTTCGGCTGCCCAAATGAGTGTAACCCAGTTCCCGTCTAGCTGAACAGGAACTGCGATCGTAAGAAATACAATGACAAGGCCGGCGACGAAGTAAAATATATCTTTATGCTGTTCTTTTTTCTTATATATAATGCTGCAGGCGATGAAATGGAGGATCGCAGTGAATACCGTGAATATTCCAAGATAGAGCTCACCAATCTCAAGATCATCAATGCTTGAATACCCGAAACCAAAGTAGATGAATGAATTTAATAGAATCATTATAACATCACCACGGCCAAATGAATCTTCACGAATGAGCTTGTAGGACAACGTGGTAATATAAAACTGAACGAAGAATATTGTTGAAAACAGAAGTGATGAAAATAGATGTTTTTCGGATGAGTAGTCTGAAACCCACCATGTTGAAAAAATGATCCAGGTGAGGAAGAACGACAGATAATACAGTGCACGCCAATTCTTTTTAAAGCTCAGTAGGAGAATTCCAGAGTTGATAATTATCATATAGGAAAAAAGCACGTTGACTCTTCCTGAACCGTCGCTGAGTAAAAACGGAACAGCATAGGCTCCAACCAATCCAATGATTGCAATCACTTGTAGCTGGTAGTGCAATGTAGCGACGACCGTAAATACGGTAAACATGACCATGAGCACGAATGCCACTATCAGCGGGAAGAATCCGTAAAAATCGTATGCCGCGTAGGTGATAAAATAGAGTGATGCCATTCCACCACTCAGAAGCACTGCGCTAAATTTTGCGTATTTGGTTTTCAACGTTAGCGCAAGTCCAATGAGAATGCCACCGGAAATGTATCCGAGAATGATCCGTGTCAATGGATCTAAGAGATTGTGATCAATCGAGTACTTTACTCCATACCCAATACCAAGAACGAGTATCGCAATTCCTACTTTATTGAGAAGGTTCGTGCCAATGAATTCCTCCATCGGAGTCTCTTTCCTGATAGATTTTTTTGGTGCATGATTCTCTTTGTGTTTTGCTGCTATATCCTGAAGGATAGTAGGGGTCTTTACAACCGGCGGCGAAGTTTCTTTAGTTTCTGCCGGAATCACCGGTAGTGGTTTGATTACTTCTTTTCTTAGTTCAGTACGTCGCAGGTCATAAACAATCTGGTTTACCTGGAGAAGTTCTTTCTGGATCTGTTGCTGTTGCTCATTGATTGCGGCAATTTTCTTTATCAGTTCCTGAAGCTTGTTTTCATTTTCATCTTGCATGCGGAAAAGGGATAGGGTGCATTAAAATAGGTAAACGGAAGCGTTCTCCCAAAAAAATGGGGATAAATAGCTTCATGCTGGTTGTAAAAATTGTAGAAATGAAAATATCCTTTTCATTTTTTTTAACTCGGAGGCGCACTGAGCATTCATTTACTCTTGCTTTCGATTCTGATACACAAAGAGTCAAGTTTATTTGTCGACCGCCCATCACGTGCCTTAGGCATTCGGAAAGCGCTGTGTGCATTCTCAGTGAACTTCAATGTTCCTTGAGGTGAATACCTTTACACCTTTAAATACCCCAAAGCTTTTTTAAAAAGATTACTGGCATCAGGAGAAACATTCGACCATAGGACAAATGTGCCAAATACCAGGGTAATAATTGCCGAGCGTATGATCATATCGAGCAATACTATATCCATTCTGGGAATGAACCATTGAGCTGACCATGCGATTACAGCGATCAGTAGAATTTTTACGAATGCAAAGGAAAATGGTTGGAGTTTCATTTTAATCCAGATAAAAATAAATTTGATCAGGTTAAAAATTATCAGGATTAATGATGTCGCCAGGGCTGCGCCTTCAATGCCATACACAGGAATCAGATAATTGTTTGTGGTGATGATCAGGACGGCGAGAATTATAATCAACACGATATTGAATCGGTAGTACTTTGAATAGACAATGATTTCACTGCTTGGACCAAACAGCATGTCCGCTAACTTTCCTATTCCTACTATCACGACAACCCAGCGACCTGCTTCATACAG
>JBBRFP010000286.1:0-3746 GCA_038241465.1 Cytophagales bacterium
AACCCGCGCAAGCCGCCAAAGGATAAGTTGATAATTCCTTGTCCCTCTTTTTGATCTGGGAACTTGTTCACGACTAACAGTTAACAGTTAACAGTTAACAGTTGATTATTTCCTGATCGTATACGTCCATATCGGGCACGAGACACGATTCACGAGGTTCTCTGTAATACTTCCTGAGAAAAGATGGGCAAGACCGCGGCGACTGTGGGTGGCCATGGCGATCATATCGGCGTTCACCTGCGAGGTGAAATTTATAATTCCTTTTTCGATTGATTCGTCCTCTCTTATTTTCAGTACACAATTGGTAAGATGATAGTGCGAAACAAAATCTTCCATCTGCTTTCTTATTTCATTCTGACTTCTGCCTGAGGATCTGTCAACGATGACCAGAATCCAAAGCACTGCATTGAGTAAGTGTTGTAATTCTTTTACTTGTTTGATAAAATCTGCCTGATTGAGTTCAAGGACAGAAGGAAGGACGATGTGTTTGATGTCCGTCAGCATCACCGCCTGCGGAACGGCGATGACCGGAACCTTGGAGAAACGCACAATCTTTTCCGTATTCGATCCGATCAGTACTTCCTGTAACCCGGACGCACCTTTCGTTCCCATCACTATGAGGCTGATGTCTTCCTTGTCGATGAATTCAAGAATCGAATCGGTAACAGCGCCTTTGACAATGGCCATCCGACAGGCAACGGAAGTGGAATGTGCCGCTTTCATTTTCTCGAATTCCTCTCGTGCATGCTGCTCCCGTTTATCCGTTGCTTCAACACTCACGTACGTAGATAAGTCCGGCGAAACCGCCTCGTAGTCGAGGTGCCTCTCCATCACCCGTAATACGATAACCTCTGCCATATTGATCCTGGCAATGTCCAAGGCTAACGCGAAAGCATTTTTTGCTTGCACGGAAAAATCACAGGGTACCAGTATGCGTTTCATCTTCGTCGATTTTATCGAAAGATCGCTTGGGGGAAAACAGAAAGAGATGATAATTATCATGCGTTCGATTGATTGTCCTCATCTTTACTTCCACAGCCGTCGCGCGAGGGTAGGAGGAGGCGCTCTGAATGGATAATTTCAGCGCGATGAAATGGAGCTTATACATTCCTGCAAATAGCGTACGATTCCATCAAAGAAGATTCGCTTGTCAATGCTGATAAAAGTTCGGGAAGAAGTCTTAATGGCCGTCGACAGCTTACGGTCCGGAGAAATATCAACTGCCGCAAGGGTTCACGTAGTATCCCAGTTGGTCCGGATGTTCGCGTGGGGTGTTGGACGGGATTTGCAATCCCGTCCGAAACATAGGAAGTCTTTCATTTGAAAGCGGATTTTTAATCTTCGCCTGTGTTGGTGTTTTTCACCAACACATTTCTGATCTCCGCCGATGTGGGTGTTCACCAACATTTTTAATGTATTATTATGCTCGTTGGTGAAAAACACCAACGAGGGCGCAGGAATTTTGCTGTCACCGGAAGATTATCTTTACAGCAGCGCAATAAATTACACTGGCAGACCTGGAAAATTATTGGATATTATGTTTTTGTATTGACCTTGTGTTGTAGCAGTCGGAAGACTGCTTTTATAATAGGTGCAACCCGATAGCTATCGGGTGACCGCGCCTTTCGAATTGGTTCTAAATTTAGTAGCGTGAGGATGGCGCGAAAACTCGCACCAGAGGGGTGACATGTGATGGAATTTTACCGAGAGGAGGCTGAGAGGTCTCCTCTCTTTATTTTTATTCCGCGTAGTATAAGTCATGTTTGACAACGGACATAAACGGGTAAGGTGCGATGTGTAAGTGAAGAATTCGTTAAGAAAGCCAAAGCGTTACTTTAAGTACATGTACTATTTCAATGCATTTTCAACTTTTTCTCGTTCAAAAGCACGATTGAACTTAAATTTCAGTTGGTTGCCCAAAATTCAGCATGTAAGATTATGTTTTTATTAATGGTTGACATGAGTATATTATTCAAATGGGATAGCATAGTTTCGTGCAACCGAAGTAAATGAATTAACGCGATTTATTTTTGATCATTTCTAACCATTTTAATTTTCTAAATAGTTTTCGAGTAGGCAAATCATTTTCCCCCGTAACGCGTCCGTTAGAATTATGAAAAACCAATTTAGTCCAATCGCTTTTGCCGTTCTCTTTTCTCTGGCATTTTGCGGTTACCAAGCTTGTGGTCAAACGGACAAAATAATTCCTCCAACGCCTAATGCGATGAAGATGACGGAGTTTGCATCACAGAAGCCAAACATGTACACGGGGACCGCAAGTGTCAATATTCCTTTGTATTCGATAAACTTCGATGGATGGAGCTTACCTCTGTCATTGTCCTACAACGGCTCAGGCATTCGACCAAATGAAGAAGCCACTGAAGTTGGTCTTGGATGGGCGCTCAATGCTACTGGTGTTATCTCGCGATCAATCGACGGTTATGATGATCTTTATCCCGGCGGCAGTGGGAGCAGTCATAAAGGCTATGTTTATAATACCGATCCCATAACTTTTAGTATGGGATATAGCATGTTTGGAGCCTTCACGGCTCCCCCGGCGAATAGTTATTTTAACAGGATCCTGGTTCAAGGAGGCGAGGATACTCAACCTGATGTTTTCAATTTCAACTTTTTCGGCTTCAGTGGTTCGTTCATTTTAAGTCAGAAGGCTGCCAATCCCCTCATCACGTCGGTGAAAATTACGGAGGGCCCTTGCAGCATTCTATTCAATGAGACCGGACAGACCTTTACCATTGTTACTCCTGATGGGTTCAGGGGAGAGTTTGATGTGAAAGAAATATCGACTTCGGTTTCCGGCTCAACAGTAAGCATCGATCGAATGGCTTGTTGCAGTCAAAGCCAATTAGACATCCAGCAAGTCATCAATGATGGCAGATTCCGAACGATAACCTCGTGGTATCTGTCAAAAATTACAAGTCCGAACGGACTGGAGCTGAATTTTACGTACGATATGACGGCTGGCACAAGCCCCTACCTGTGTAATAGAACTTCTTTCTCTGAACTTGAAGACATTGGGTCTCAGGAGGTTTGTCAGCAAACAATTCACGAGTACGTGTATCTACAGAAGATTGAGTCGCTCGATGTGAGACTCGACTTCACGATGGAGGACCGGGAAGATTTACACGATAATGAATTGTTCACTCCTGGTACTGCCATGGTAAAATTTCCCTTTAGCCAACCGCTAAAACGTTTCAGCGGTATTCAGATTACAGGTCTTACACCCGGATCTACTTTTAGTAAAACGATTGTGTTCAAGCAAAGTTATTTTAATGATCAGTATCGGGATATTTTATCCAATAATTTTAATTCTAACGAATATCAATGGCTTAGAGGCAGGCTCGACCGTGTGACCATTGATGATCAGCAGTATCGTTTCTACTATGAAGCTGGGAATGGTCTTCCAAATAAATTGACGAATAGTATTGATCATTTCGGATTTTACAACGGTCAATCAAATCCACGGCTCTTGCCCCCTGAATCGGTCGATCCGGCATTTCTTTCCCTCGCGCTGGTTCCAGCAGACACCAACAAAGTTGAGTATTATAAGCAGCGATATTCCAGAAGAGCGGATCTTGCTTATGGCAAGACGGGTGTTCTAAAAAAGGTTGCATATCCGACCCAAGGATATACGTTGTTTGAGTATGAACTGCACACCTATATTCCTAATAAGCCGAATCTGCCAAATTATTTAAAGTATGATTTTTTTCGGGAACAAGAAGAGTTCA
>JBBRFP010000287.1:0-3745 GCA_038241465.1 Cytophagales bacterium
AATTGCTGATGTGTTGATACACATGGCGGCGATCAATAGACAGACTGGTGATATTTCCCTCGGGTTAGCAAATGCAGAACGTGGATTAATGATTGCAAAAAAAATCGGGGCAAGCGAACAGATTCTTACAGCAAGGAAAGAGTTATCGAACCTAAAAGCAGCCAGCGGAGATTTCAAAGGAGCGTACGAGGAACATCAGCGGTTCGTTCTTGCCAAGGATTCCGTGTTTGAGCAAGAGAAATCGAAACAAATTGCAGAACTGCAAACCCGTTACGATACAGAAAAGAAAGAAAGCGCGATCCAACTTCTGACCAACGAAAATGAATTAAAAGATCTTAGCATTCTCCGGTCACAGGTCATTGTTGTCTTGCTTGCCATTCTCGTTGTCGGACTTGTGGGAGTTGGTTATCTGTGGAGAAACAGGATCAAGTTGAAGCAGCAGGCAGAACTTGAATCAACGAAAACGCAGCTAAAAGATGCCCAGCTTGGTGCGGTTATTACTTCACAAGAGGAAGAACGCAGGAGATTTGCCGCGGATCTTCATGATGGGATGGGGCAAATGATCTCAGCGCTGAAACTAAATCTTTCCTATCAACCGGTTCCGGAAACGAAAGTAGAAGAAGCCGTAAGTATCTTAAATGAGATGAACGTTGAAATCAGAAAAATTGCTTTTAATCTCATGCCACAGGTGTTGATGAACAGCGGACTCACCGAAGCGCTAACGGAATTTGCCAATCGCATCAACCGTACAGGAAAAGTGCAGGTTTCTATTCAGGCGTTCGATGTAAATCAACAGATGTCCTCTACTCAAAAAATTGCACTGTACCGAATCTGTCAGGAGTGGGTGAACAATATTCTCAAGTATAGTAGCGCAAATAAGATCTCCATTCAATTAGTACAACATGAAGATGAGCTTGTTACGATTATTGAAGATAACGGCCATGGATTTGACACAACTACCCTCACCCTTGGCAATGGAAATGGCTGGAAAAATATCAATTCGAGACTAGGTCTTATCAAAGGTCAGATTGAAATAGACAGTTCATCTGGAAGCCAAGGAACTACGGTTGTTATAACGGTGCCTGAAGAAAAAAATGCGTTAGCTGTGTAGTCGTCTTCGCCTCCAAGGAAAACCCATAGCCTGCCTGCGAAGGCAGGGATAAAGAATAACGCGTAAGGATAAGTGATTCCATTTTAATTGTTTTAACCAGCCCTCCGTACCAGTACGGATTAAAAAATACGTGATCATACGTATTTCCTTTGGACCGAAATGGCTCCAACTTTATACAAAAAATTTGTGGAGTACAGTTTCAGAAATTCGGCCAGTGAGGAGTTGACAGTCGTAACACTAGCCGATTACTACTGTACTATAAAAAAAGGTCAAAGTGAAGAAAACATCTCGTATGCTAGTATTCTTTCTGTCAGGATCGCCAGATCATCCTCGAGTGCCTATAGAATGTACATCCAGCCAGATAATCATAAGCCGGTCGTGATCAACAGTATTTCTTATAATAAAAACGGAAAAGAGACGGACCAATCGAGAGAATATGGCCTGCTTGTAAGGGTGCTTCACCATCATTTGAAAGATAAAAGTACAGCTGTATTTTCCACTGGAGGTAGTAGCGAAAAAATATGGATCATGGCGGCTATTTCAGTGATAATGTCATTCGCAATCTGTGTTGCCGCTGATTTTTTCGGCTTTACAGTTTTGAACGCGTATGCCGATTCTTTTATCCTTAGTGTAATGGCAATTGCGGTCGTACTGGCCCTGAATGCTCGAAATATGCCGAAAACCTATGAACCGGTCGAGATACCGCTTCAATTCCTGCCTTGATACTTGCAGATAATCACATAGACCGTCTACTTTTATCCTTCATGAAAGGAAAAAGGGTGAAGGTTGTTCTGGTCGACGATCATCGCATTGTGCTCGATGGTTTGGTTTCTCTATTGGAGAGTGACCCTGACTTCGTAATACTTGCTGCCCTTGGCACAGGCGAAGAAGTAATTGAATTCTTTAAACAGGAGCAACCTGATATATTGTTAACTGATTATAGTTTACCCGGAATCTCCGGACTTGAACTTGCCCGCACCATAAAGAAGGACTATCCGAAAACAAAGATTGTAGCCCTGAGCATGCATGATGAAGCCCATCTTGTTAAGAATATTTTGAAAGAAGGAGTTGATGGTTACTTATTAAAGAACATTCAGCAGTTTGAATTGAAGAATGCGCTGAAGCAGGTTATGCTCGGGATGCCCTATGTGAGTCCGGAGATAACCAAGCTGCTGATGCATGATTTGAATAATCCTGCGGAAGAGAATTCCCTGTTGACGGATCGTGAAAAAGATATTCTTCGATTGATTGCCAAAGAGTTCTCCAACAAACAAATCGCTGAGAAACTTTTTATCAGTGAAAGAACAGTTGAAACCCATCGAAAAAATATCTTCCGTAAAACCAACACAACCTCGCTGGTTGGTCTGATCAAGTACGCATTTGCAAATGATCTCATGTGAGTGGGATTCAGACGTGCCCTGGGCACTTTGTAGTTTTAAATACACAGTCCACAAGGGGGACACACAATACACCTTCGGGACCGAATATTTTTTACATGCCTCCTCGTTGGTGAAGGGTTTCGAATTAACTCCGTACTAGTACGGATAACCATATACCCTCTTACTGGTATTGATTTTTTTATGTGGTAGCAGGACTTTTGAAAGAAAGATGAACGAAAGAAGATATAAAGTATATGCATCCATAAAATTCCTTTCTGTTCTACTTTTTATCCTTTCGAGCGTATCACTCATCGCCCAATCAACTGCGGAAGTAAATAAAGAAGCGATCATCACCGATGCACGGCAGCAACTTGTTGCGATGTCGGCTCCTGAAGGTGAGTTGTACAAGTTTGTAACTAGGAATAATATTAAAGGAGAATTTATCGTAGACCTGACATTGGTGGGAAAGGGAAAGATCGTTACGGTATTCATGGTATCCAGTACTGCAGAGACCATCCAAACCCAAAATCAACTCAAGAGCAAGCTCATGGAAATTGAGTTTGAAAATATAAAAATCGGAAAGAAAGAACGAATAAAATTCAGACATACATTAACCTTTTAAACTATTTATGAAAATGAGAAGACTGGTAATTATTGTAGTAGCGGCGTTTGCGGCCTTTTGGGCCAATGCACAGGAAGACATGAAAGAGATTTACAAGAAAGAGATTGATCATTCATTCGATTACACAGCGAACGGTGATGAATCAGGCTACTCATATGCGTCAAGCTCCAAGGAAATAAGTGTTTTCAATAATAAAACCGGAGACTTATTGTGGAACAAGAAATACAAAGAGATCTCTGATCAGCTTGGTAAGGTGGATGACATAATCTCCATGTGGGATGCTAAGGCAATTTTTGTATTCGATCGCAAAATTGGCAAAGATAAAATGGCGTGTATTGATGCCACTACGGGAGCGCTTCTTTGGATCTCAGCAAAATATCAGAATGTAGACGATACCGATAACATTGTTTATATAAAAGATCTGGGCGCTTTCGCTGTTACAACAAAGGACCATCTTACAATGATCAAGGCCCGTAGTGGAGAAGAACTCTGGGCGACTGATAAGTTCAAGGGAATTGTTGGTGATTTCCTTTACATGGAAGATGGATCATTAGTAATGATTAATATGAAGGCAACAGCGATCGGCTCGTTATTCTCCGGCATGAAGAATCAGATCGTACGAATCAATTCAAA
>JBBRFP010000288.1:0-3742 GCA_038241465.1 Cytophagales bacterium
GGGATTAAATGTCCTACAATAACATTTTCCTTTAAGCCCATCAACCAGTCAGTCTTACCTCTGATCGCCGCTTCACTAAGTACCTTTGTTGTTTCCTGGAAGGAAGCTGCAGACAGCCAGCTTTCAGTTTTCAATGAAGCCTGAGTAATACCTTGTAATGTTGGTCTTGAAACTGCCGCCATTGCATCACGTACTTCTGCGATCTTCTGATCCTTTCTCTTCAAGGAAGAGTTTTCATCACGAAGCTCACGCGCCGTCACTATTTGACCAGGTTTGAATTTCTGTGAATCACCTGCTTCAAGGACAACTTTCTTATCCAATACCAGATCATTTATTTCACGGAACTCGAGCTTGTCAACATATTCTCCTTGCAGGAAGCTTGTATCACCACTATCAATGATCTCAACCTTCTGCATCATTTGACTTACGATACACTCGATGTGCTTATCATTGATTTTCACACCTTGCAAACGATATACTTCCTGGATTTCATTTACCAGATATTCTTGAACGGCTGTTGGGCCCTTGATCGAAAGAATATCGGAAGGAGTAATAGCACCGTCAGAAAGAGGTTGCCCCGCTTTGATGAAGTCATTATCCTGAACCAGAATGTGCTTCGACAATGGTACTAAATAGCGCTTCTGAACACCATCACGTGATTCAATGAAAATCTCACGATTACCACGCTTGATACCACCGTACGTTACGGAACCATCGATCTCACTTACAACTGCAGGATTAGAAGGGTTACGTGCTTCGAACAATTCCGTTACGCGAGGAAGACCTCCCGTGATATCACGAGACTTGCCAACCGCACGAGGAATCTTCACCAATACATGCCCGGCCTTAATTTGCTCACCACCATCAACTGCTAAGTGAGCGCCTACAGGAATGTTATATGTTTTTGAATCCGTTTTACCTTTAACGATCAGGGCTGGATTTTTAGTCTTGTCACGTGTTTCAGTGATAACCTTTTAACGGTGACCTGTCTGCTCATCCGATTCTTCTTTGAAAGTGATACCTTCTATGATTGCTTCATATTCAACTTCGCCATCAAATTCAGAAAGGATAACAGCGTTGTATGGATCCCAATTACAAAGCTCATCTCCCTTTTCAACTTTCTGACCTTCTTTTACAAAAAGGAAAGAGCCGTAAGGAACATTATTCGTAATCAGAACTCTGTTCTTTTCTTTCTCAACAATTCTAAGCTCACCAGTTCGGCCCATTACAATTTTCACCTTGTTACCATCTTTATCAGTGCTATCGATTGTACGAACACCTTCAAATTCAATAACGCCTGAGAACTTAGCCTTTATGCTTGCTTCTGTTGCAATGTTGGAAGCTGCACCACCCACGTGGAATGTACGAAGTGTCAACTGTGTACCTGGCTCACCGATTGACTGAGCAGCGATAACGCCGACAGCTTCACCAGCTTGCACCATTCTGCCGGTCGCAAGATTGCGTCCATAACATTTAGTACATCCGCCTACTTTTGATTCGCAAGTAAGAATTGAACGAATTTCAACTTCTTCGATACTTGTCTCATCAATTTGCTTCGCGATCTCATCAGTGATCTCACCGCTCGCTGCGCAAATCAAAATGTCTGTAAGTGGGTCGTAGATATCATGAACCGATACACGTCCAACAATACGCTCTGACAAAGGCTCAACGATATCTTCGTTGTCCTTCAATGCCATTACTTTCAATCCACGGAGCGTACCGCAGTCTTCTTCCGTAATTACAAGATCTTGTGCCACGTCAACTAAACGACGTGTCAGGTATCCTGCATCAGCAGTTTTCAACGCAGTATCTGCAAGGCCCTTACGTGCACCGTGAGTAGAGATAAAGTACTCCAATACATCAAGTCCTTCTTTAAAGTTTGAAAGGATTGGATTTTCGATAATCGAACCCACTGAACCAGCAAGATTCTTCTGAGGTTTCGCCATCAAACCGCGCATACCGCCCAACTGACGAATCTGCTCTCTAGAACCACGAGCACCGGAGTGCATCATCATGTAGATGGAATTGAATCCACCCTGATCTTCTTCCAACTGCTTCATCAGCGTGTTAGTAAGAAGTGTGTTCGTACGAGTCCAGATGTCAATCACCTGATTGTAACGTTCGTTATCCGTGATAAGACCCATCATATAGTTATTCCAGACACCGTCAACTTCTTTCTGGGCTGTTCCAACTAATTTTTCTTTTTCTGCAGGAATCTTCACGTCGTCAAGTCCGATAGACAGACCGCCGCGATACGCCATCTGGAATCCAAGCTCCTTAATATCATCAAGGAACTTTGCCGCCTTGGCCAAACCAGCAACTTTATAAACGTCAGCGATGATGCCTTGCAACTTTTTCTTAGTCAACAACTCATCAAGGTATCCGTTTTCCTCAGGAACAACTTCATTGAAAATCACTCGACCTGTGACAGTCTCGATTATCTTCGGTGCGATTACTCCCGTGTTTTTATCTTTTACATTAACCTTCACTTTAATAAGTGCGTGCTTTGATAGCATGCCCTCATTGTAAGCGATGATTACTTCAGCCGGCCCGAAATAGGTTCTGCCTTCTCCTTTTTCGCCCTTTCTGCCCTTTGTCAAATAGTATAGACCCAACACCATGTCCTGAGAAGGAACAGTGATAGGAGCTCCGTTTGAAGGGTTAAGAATGTTATGAGAAGACAACATCAAAAGAGATGCTTCTACAATTGCTTCCTGACCCAGCGGCACGTGAACGGCCATCTGGTCACCGTCAAAGTCAGCGTTGAAGGCTGTACAAACGAGTGGATGCAACTGAATAGCTTTCCCTTCAATCAGCTTTGGCTGAAACGCCTGGATACCAAGTCTGTGAAGTGTTGGGGCACGATTCAAAAGAACTGGATGTCCTTTCAAAACATTCTCCAAAATATCCCAAACAACCGGATCCTTGCGATCGACAATTTTCTTTGCTGACTTTACAGTCTTAACAATTCCTCTTTCGATCAGCTTACGGATAATGAACGGCTTGAATAATTCTGCCGCCATGTCTTTCGGAAGCCCGCATTCATGCAATTTCAATTCTGGCCCTACGACAATAACTGAACGACCTGAGTAGTCAACACGTTTTCCTAGCAAATTCTGACGGAAGCGACCTTGTTTACCTTTCAGCATATCGCTGAGGGATTTCAAAGCACGGTTTCCTTCTGAACGTACTGCATTAACCTTTCTTGAGTTATCAAATAAAGAGTCAACAGCCTCTTGAAGCATACGTTTCTCATTTCTGAGGATCACTTCAGGAGCCTTAATATCAATCAATCTCTTCAGACGGTTGTTACGGATAATAACACGTCTGTAAAGATCATTCAAGTCTGATGTTGCAAAACGACCACCATCGAGTGGCACCAATGGACGAAGTTCCGGAGGAATAACCGGCACCATCTTAATGATCATCCACTGTGGTCTATTTTCTACACGCGTGTTTGCATCACGGAAAGCTTCTACAACTTTCAATCTCTTGAGCGCTTCCGCCTTGCGTTGCTGTGATGTGTCTGTAGCAGCCTGGTGACGAAGTTCGTAAGAAAGCTCATTGAGCTTCACACGGCTAAGCAACATTTCCAGTGCATCAGCACCCATCTTGGCAATGAATTTCTTAGGATCAGTGTCGTCGAGCATTTGATTCTCGCGCGGCAACTTATCCACGATGTCGAGGTATTCTTCTTCCGTTAAGAAATCAAGACGGTTGATACCATCTTCTTCCTTAATAC
>JBBRFP010000289.1:0-3733 GCA_038241465.1 Cytophagales bacterium
GGTAAAATGCTGATCAGTCTCAGTCTGGATGGCGCAACGAAGTTTTGGGATCTAAATTCTGGCAAGGAATTCTTTGAGCATATCCACTTTGGTGAAAATGAATGGATGGTAAAAAATCCGGAGGGCTATTTTAATGGTACACAAGAGGCGCGTCAGTACATACATTTTGTAGATGGGCTTAAAACTTACTCCGCTGATCAATTCTTCGATGAGTTTTATCGTCCTGAATTATTACCAAAGATCTTTCAAAACCGCGGCGGAAGCGATGATCCAAAGAAAGGAATACAGGGAATGCTACAAAAGTCTCCTCCTCCGACTATTAAAGTAGCTGCTTTGGCTTCCACCACAGAACAGGGTAAAGCGGAAGTCTTTATTAAGATCACGGACAACGGAGCTGGTGTAAATAATCTGAAGCTTTTTCACAACGGAAAATCAATACCTATCAATCGGAATGAACTTAAAATGCCAACGGGAAAAGACCAAACCTCCACCTATCGTCATGTTATAAGTCTCGTTGGGGGAAACAATACGATTACTGCCTCAGCAATCAATAAAGACAAAATTGAATCGGATCCAAGTTCGGTGGAGTTGTTCTCAGAACATGCAGGCAAAACAAGTACTTGTTACGTTCTCACTGTTGGAATCAACCAGTATAAAAATCCCCGCATGACGCTCAATTACGCAAAGCCAGATGCAGAGTCGTTTGGTAAAATGATGAGTGACCATGGGACACAGCTCTATAAGAACTTAGAGATTCATACTCTCTATGATGAGGAGGCTACACGCGAGAATATTTTAAGAACACTGGATGAGATGGCTGCTAAGATCCATCAGGAAGATGTCTTCATTTTTTACTATGCAGGTCATGGAAGTATGGTTGATGAGCAGTTCTTTTTTATTCCTACTGGCAGTCTTCGATTATATGATTTCGGATCACTTCAAAAAGATGCCATTGAGGCCAGTTTATTACAAGATAAATTCAAAAACATCCAGGCATTAAAGCAATTGATCGTTATGGATGCGTGCCAGAGTGGTGGATCAGTTGAGCTATTGGCCACGCGAGGTGCTGCGGAAGAAAAAGCGATCGCGCAACTATCGCGCAGCGCCGGAATACATGTGATGGCCTCGGCCGGCAGTGAGCAATTTGCAACAGAGTTTGCCGAATTGGGACACGGATTATTTACCTATCTTTTGATTAAGGCACTTAGTGGTGACGCGGATGGCGCCCCTAAAGATGGTAAGGTCACGATCTATGAATTAAAAGGCTACCTGGATGATCAGGTACCTGAGATGACTCGCAAGCTCAAAGGTAAGCCTCAGTATCCTTATACATTTTCACGTGGTCAGGATTTCCCGATCGTCATCGATCCTTAATTGCCTGCCATTTGAAGTGATCTGGCAACGGATGAAAGCTCTTAATACAACTTATTATTAAGAAATTCGTTAACTTAGTGATTGAAAACCAATTTTTTATGTAACATGAGAGAAGCCAGTCGTGCGAAGTTTTACTTCGCAAAGTATTTTTTTCTGGCATTTGGATTATTACAGTGGTCATGTGGAACGCTTCTATTTCTCAGTAGCGTTTCAGAAAATGATTTAAGGGGTCCGCTTATTTTTTTTAGCATTGGACTCATATTCATTTCACTGCATTTTCTAATTGCTGAAAAGCTGAAGCGCGTAGCGATCGGTAAAAAAAGAATCGTTGTGATGAACTACAACAAATCCGAACACTATGAGTGGCCGCAGGTAAAGTACATCAAGGTGGTGCCGTACTTCAATCTTTATAAATTGAAGTTGCGTGGACGAAAAGGCAGAATCTACTTCTTGCCCGATCAAACGTTCGAGCCACTTTTTGGATTATTTCCGAATGAGCCTGAATTAGCGGACGCTTTGAGGAAAAAAGGAAAGTAATCTTATTTCAGAACGCCAAGTTCTTTTCCAACTTCGGTAAAGGCTTTAATAGCTTTATCTAAATGATGACGCTCATGAGCTGCCGATAGCTGTACGCGTATTCGTGCCTGTCCCTTGGCGACTACCGGGAAGAAGAATCCGATAACATAAATGCCTTTCTCAAGAAGACGATCTGCAAATTGCTGTGCAAGCGGGGCTTCGTACAACATGATAGGAACTATCGGATGCTCACCAGGCTTGATGTTAAACCCTGCCTTGGTCATTTGCTCACGAAAGTACTTGGTGTTGCTCTCGAGTTTATCACGAAGCGTTGTTGCTTCTGAAAGCATATTAAAAACTTCTATGGATGCTCCGGTAATTGAAGGTGCCAGTGTATTTGAAAATAGATAGGGTCTTGAACGTTGGCGAAGTAATTCAATGATTTCCTTCTTTCCTGATGTGAATCCTCCGGATGCTCCCCCCAATGCTTTACCAAGGGTTCCTGTAATGATATCTATTCTACTGGTCACTCCACGATATTCAGGAACTCCTCTACCCGTTTTTCCAATAAATCCTGTTGAATGGCATTCGTCAGTCATCACCAATGCTTCATAACGATCAGCCAGATCACAAATCTTTTCCAATTGCGCGATCGTTCCGTCCATGGAAAAAACTCCATCGGTTACAATCATGATATGCCGGGCAGTACCTTTTCTTATCTCTTCCAATTGTTTTTGAAGATCGTCCATGTCATTGTGCTTGTAACGATATCGCTGCGCTTTGCACAACCTTACACCATCAATAATAGACGCGTGATTCAACTCATCAGAGATAATTGCATCCTCCGCTCCAAGCAGTGGTTCAAACACTCCTCCATTGGCATCAAATGCAGCAGCATACAATATAGTGTCCTCTGTGCTGAGGAACTGTGAAATCTTTGCTTCAAGTTCTTTATGTATATCCTGTGTTCCGCAAATAAACCGAACACTGGACATTCCGAATCCATGAGTGTCAATTGTGTCTTTGGCAGCCGCAACCACACGAGGGTGTGAGGAAAGACCTAAATAATTATTCGAACAAAAGTTAATGACTTCCTTCCCTTCTGAAGTTTTAATCTCGGCTCCCTGGGGAGTTGTGATGACGCGTTCTTTCTTATAGAGGCCGGCTTCATGAATATTTTGTAATTCCTTCTGTAAAATCGGCTGAAGTGTCTTGTACATGGGATGGGGATCAAAGTTTAAAGGCGAAAGATATAAGCTTGTTTTTATTAAGACCTCAAGATTTCCCTATTAATGCGTGTCCGCTTTAAATACGAAGATTTGAAGGTTCTCAGATAAAGTCCACAAATCTAATGTGTACGGGGTAAATGTGAAATTTTGATAACTTTCGAGTTGGTGTAGGCGTCCGATACCTTGATGGTGTCGACCGCCTGAAACACCTAAGCTAGAATGAAGAAAACCACTATTTTACTAATAGGCGCCGGAGGACAGCTTGGCAGTGAACTTACGCAAGGCCTTTGGAAAATCTACGGTCAGAACAACGTAATATCCTCAGACATAAAGGATCCTGTTGGCGTCCTTAAAGAAGGGCGTTATGAAAAGTTTGATGTAATGCAGCGCGACAAACTTTTTGACATCATCAAAAAGAATAACATTACACAAGTCTATCACCTTGCCGCACTATTATCAGCAACTGGAGAAAAAGATCCGCGGTGGGCATGGAAGCTAAACATGGACAGTCTTCTATTCGTACTTGAAGCCGCTTTGGAATTAAAACTTCATAAGGTTTACTGGCCTAGCTCGATTGCGGCATTTGGTCCGACGACTCCGAAGCAAAACACTCC
>JBBRFP010000290.1:0-3729 GCA_038241465.1 Cytophagales bacterium
ACTGGCGCGCAAGTTCCTGTTACTACCACTTGATATTGGAAAGTATTCAGTCCAGTTACATTACCAATTGTTAATGTCGCCGAGTTGTATCCGGCGTAGGACGGTGATCCCGCGGCGACGATATCAGTGAAGGGTCCTCCGTTGCTTTCTTGCCATTGGTAGGTAAGTCCGGGGCCGGTTGCAACAGCGCTAAAAAACGTACTACCATTTTCACACACGGTTTGCGGGGACGGGTGTGTTACTATTGATGGAGGGCTTTGGCTCTGAACAAAACCATAACTAGTAGATTGTCCGTCTCCTGCTGAACCATTAATTATAAAATCGCCTCCTAAACCAGCGAGACGCTTTATATCTCCTGACGAGGCTGGTGCAATCGCCTTAATGCTTAAGCCAGAAATTATGAATTGGTCAAGTGAAGCAACACCTGACAACGAAAAGACAACACTAAATTCGGTAGCGGTCGGTGCTATTGGATTTATCGATACAAGGGCCAGGTCACCACCACTGGTAATCACCGTTGCGGGCGCAGAAGTATCGAATTGAAAGTTTGGGGGTGCCTGAAACGTGAATGTCGTACCGGAAGCGAACGAAGTAGGGTCCGTCTCGGCCACGGTAATAGGCGATAAATTTTGAGAGCCTCCGCCGGTGCACAAATTTGTGACAGCATTCGAGGGAGAAACTACTGATTGAGAGAAACTGTCGGGCGCAAAAGCTAAAGAAGTCCACAGTATGGCAAGGACTGTGAAAAATCTAAGAAATAAGACTTCTTTTCTGTAAAAAACGTGCATGCAGCGAGATTGTGGCTTAGCGATACTATATTATTATTCAACCTACAAAAGTAACCTTAAAACGAGTTCTATATTTAGTCATTCAATTTCCCCTCTCCATCGACCTTGATAAGTGTCATCTTTGTCTCCCCGGTATCAGGTTTGCCGGTTTTCATAGTTCCAATTATTAAAACTCGGCCGTCAGAAAGTTCCTTGATCGACCCAATCGTATCCAATCCTTCACCTCCAAAAATAATTGGAGATTTCCACGCAATTGAACCATCCGTATTTATTTTTGTCAAAAGCCAATTTTGATTCTCGTTAGAATTCTTTTCATTCGCCAGAAGGAAAACACCACCAAAAATAGAAGGAAATGAAGCGGTGGCTTCAGAAACATTTAGCCCAATGTTTAAAGAAAGAGGTTTCGCGAAAACCTGATCGTTTCCATTGCCGTTCAACGTCGAAATTAATCTTTGAACAAATACATCTGCATTCCCAGCTTGATTATATGTAATTCCACAAAGCACATAGCCAGAGGGTGCGACGGATACTGAACCTAATTTTTCGTCATCCGTAGGGCCAAAGGCAATTTCCTTTTGATAGGTTCCAAAATTATCAAGTTCGAAATACCAAAAGTTATAATCATTCCTGGGTGACGGTGGAACCCTGGCAACAGGTCTATTTGAATGACCAAATACATAAAACTTTCCAACACTTACTTCAACCACTCTAACGGAAACATCAGTCCCATCAAAGCCAGTTGTCTTTTTCCATTGAGGACCAAATTCCACCAGATTGTTATCAAATCGCAGGTGTAATGCGTCACGCAAATCAAGGGCGCTTATCGAGCCACCAGCTTTCAAATCTACACTGTTGGTGGAGCCGGCAACAATAAACCCGTCTGAAGTAACTGTTACCGTTTTAGCATCCTCATCGGTGCTAACCCTTACAATTTGATTACTTGCAATCTCAACTCCTTCCAAAGTAAATGTCTTTATTAACACGTCTCCATTACTACTTCCAGGAGCATACGCATTTCCAACTGTAACCAATCTGCTGTCAGCGGTCAACTCAATGTCGCTGGCGGTTTCATTTCCATTTGGCGATCCAAACTCCTTCTCCCATATGACAGTCCCCTTGGCATCAGTTTTCACCAGATACCATTGTGACGTTGACCCCTGTTCGCTGGGTGTCGTATTACCAAAAAGTACGACGGAACCATCAGGAAGTGTAACCATATCCACTCCGGTCTGGTCGCCATCGCGGCCGTAGAATTTTACAAAATGGGTAGCGTTCGGGTTGTCGATGTTGGATTGTCCATCACATCCGCCTAGCAGCATCGCGCCTATCAGTACAATAAAAATGAAATTGACAATCCTTTTCATTTTTTACTACCCTCCTCTTTATCATTTCCCTTCCTGATCCTTCTGGAAACGGATTTGGTCTTCGCGATTTTTACTTTACGTGGATTATAGAGCGGAACAATGTATCCAAACGACAGTGATACATTGTCCAGCCTGAAAAGATCTCCGGCATATAAATACCGGGTTACGTTATTTGACAACACGTAATCTGAATTTCCTAAATTCGATTTAGAATTTGATGCATTGGCATAGTAGGCTTTATTCGCTTCGGTCATGTTACTCAGCCCACCCATGTATCGAAGGTCGGCAAATAGAAAATTCTTCCCTACTTTATACTTTATACCTCCACCAATGAGCCATGAACGGTTAAGAATATTTTGTTGATAATAGACACTCTCAGCAGGTCCTTCAGTAATCAACACTGAACTACTGGGTTTCTTATCTTCCAGAACAAAAGTATTGGAGGCAGATATCAATAAATTCATTGCCACACCCACATATCCAAAAGGTCTGATTTTTTTATCTCTATTGTCGGAGTACTTTAAATAAAGTGGCACGTCAACCCACGATTGACTTGCTGTAATGGATAGCCTATCATCATAAGCAATACCCGTGATCTCCCGATGGTAACCTCTGGAGGCAAGGTCCGCCTCAATGCACAGACTAATGTTATCGGTTATATTCCAGTCCATCCCTGCTCCAATCTGAACATTCAGAGAAAGTGTCGCACTTGACTTGGTTTCATACGGTTGTGTAGAATTGGGATAAATGCCGCGAAACAAAGACGTGTTGATCCCCGCTCTTACATGAGGCGTGAAGATCGGCGTTGAGGTAAATTTTTTACTTAAATAAACAACATCAATTGGATCCCTGACTTCATTGGCGACATACTCAGGATCTACCCTTAACAACTTTAAATAATTATCATCCGCAGCCGTGGGATCATTAATAATTAGATAGACCTGGCATAATAAAATATAAGCCCTGACCTTCTGTTCTTTGGTGAACCCATTGGTTGTCAGACATTCATTCAGGAGGGCGGGAATTCCGTAAAAATGTCCAGCGGTAAATTCCGCCTCCGAATGACTTAGAGTAAGATTACAATCTTCTGCCTGAGAAAATCCGCGACTAGCGAGTAACAGAAGCAAAAATCCAATTAGTAAAACTCGCGTAGTTCTGTTCATTAAAAATCACTTATCAATAAACTCTTGCAAGTGGACTCATACAGGATGCTGTTACCTACGTAAATGCCCCACTCCTCTGTCGTCATGTTTCTTTTAAGCTTCGGGCATATCTGGTCAGCCAGTATCTTCGGGTCGGTTGGCCAAACCCGGATCTCGCCGTTGTTACAAGAAGCCAATAGGTAGTTTGAATCTTTTGCAAAAGCCAGCTTCCAAATATTACCCGTGTTGTTATCCATCTCAATCGGCAAATCATCCTGTTCGTGATCAACCACCCACATCTGCAACTTCTTGTCGTAACCAGCGCTAGCAAGTAAAAGTCCATCAGGACTGAACTCAATATCCGAAACTCCCGCATTATGACCTCTGAGCTCTTTCAATGTTTCAAGGGTCTGGTAATTGATTAGTTTAACCGAA